>DASZGZ010000073.1:0-15844 GCA_035938355.1 Acidobacteriaceae bacterium | reverse complement strand
CCTTCCTCCTGCTGCACGCTCAGATCGTGCAGCGTCACGTTGTTGAGCGCGGCCACGCCGCGGATCCGATCGAAGATGTTTTCGCCCAATACCTGACGAGGCACGGTCCGGATGGTGACATCGGCGCCGGGCACCACTGCTTTGACCGCTGCGGTGATTCGCTGCACCAGCATCTCAATGTGCTCCGCTGTATCGAAGCGGGGGACAGCGACCCGCAGATCGGCGAAAGCGCGATTGCCGGAGCGGCGTACACGGACCCGTTCCAGCTCCACTACGCCGTCGATGTGCTCCACGGCCCGGACAATGCGTTGCCGCGCGCCGGCGGGTGCAGTGTCGAGCAGCTCGTAGGTGGTGCGGCGTGCCAATCCCCAGGCAAAGTGGAGGATGACGGCCGAGACCGCGAGCGCTGCCAGAGGATCTGCAAAGCGCAGCCAGCCAATGCCGAATCGCACACCTGCATAGGAGGCGGCCAAGCCAACCGCGACGGCCACACTGGACCAGATGTCTGAAGCGAAATGAAGAGCGTCGGCCTCAAGCGCCTGTGAGCCGGAGACTAACGCTACGTGCTTGAGCGCGCGCGAGCGGCTGAGGTCGACCGTGATGGAAAGTGCCAGCACTGCGAATGGCCACACCGACGGCCGAACGGTGACCGGCGCAACGAAGATGCGCATGACCGCTTCGACCACGATCCAGACGCAGGAAGCGCCCATGAGAAAGGTTTCGGTGAAGGCGGAGAGGGTTTCTACGCGAGCGTGACCGTAGGGGTGGTCCTCATCGGCGGGCTTGTCCGAGATGCGGACCGAGAAGAAAGTCAGGGCGGTGCCCAGCAGATCGAGACCGGAGTGCGCCGCGTCGGAGAGCATGCCGAGGCTGCCGGTCAGCAGGCCGGCAATCAGTTTGAGCGCCGTCATGCCGCATGCAGCGAGCATGGACATCAGGGCGGCGACTCGCTTTTGCTTCACGAGGATATGGATGGTCTGCGTGGTACTTACAAGCTCGTCCGGCGGGGACATATCCCCAGCCTACACGTCGCCGCATCCGCGGGGCCAGCTACCGGGCCAGCGGCGTGTCTATCGCTTGCTGGCGGTATAAAGGCCGGCAATGCCAAATGTGTAGGGGGTCCAGCGGACGTCGCGGAAGCCCACGCTCTCAAGCGTTGCGAGCATCCGGGGCGGTGCGGGGAAACGGCCGACGGATGCCGGCAGGTATGTATAGGCGCTGCTGGCGCCAGAGAGCAGACGGCCGATGCGGGGCAGCACGCGATGGAAGTAGAAGGCATAAAGCTTGCCGAGAATTCCGCCCGGTTCGCTGAAATCAAGGATGCCGAGCTCGCCTCCAGGAGCCAGAGCGCGATGGAATTCGCGCAAGCCTGCTTCGTAGTTGGCAAGGTTGCGAAAGCCGAAGGCTGTGGTCAGGAGCCGGAGCGAGTTATCGGCGATCGGCAGATGAAGCGCATCTGCCTCTACGGGGATTGCTCCAAGCTTCGCGAACTTCGCGGCGCCGCGGACGAGCATCTGGTGCGAGAAATCGATGGCGAGAACCGGCGCACCCTGCGGCGGCCGCCGGTGCAGGAGCGCCATGGTCATGTCGCCCGTTCCACAACAGACATCTGCGATACGTGCCTCTGGCTGCGACAAGATATGACGGAAACGCCGTGCAGTGCGCCACCACCAGAGCCGGTCGATGGATCCGGAGAGGACGTGGTTCAGCAGGTCATACCGCGGCGCAATCGAGTCGAACATCGCCTGGACGGCGGCTGCTGCGTCCTGTTCGCCGACGGTGCCGGCCGGTTGTGCGCCATGGGATTCGACGGTCATCGTTCCAGCTTCAGTCCGCAGTGAATGGCTCTTAGCAGGTCGTCATCGCTCAGATCATTCACCACGCTGGCGTGCCCGATGCGGTCGAGGAGTACGAAGTGGCGAATACCGCCAATCCGCTTCTTGTCGCCGCCGGCCGCGTTGAGCAGGCGGCGGGGCGTGAGGCGCGGCAGCGGCGGCAGGCCCAATGCATCGATCGCGGCCAGGATGCGATCGGCCTCTGCGTCGGGCAACTCGCGCATGCGGCTGACCTCGACGGCAACCCGCATGCCCCAGCCTACGGCCTCGCCGTGCAGCAGTCCCCGATAGTGAGTGAGGGCTTCGATGGCATGCCCCACCGTGTGACCGAAGTTGAGGATCATGCGCAGGCCGGCCTCGCGCTCGTCCTTCGACACGACATCCGCCTTGATGCGCACCGACTCGGCAATGACATGGGTCAGCGGCCCCGTCTCCTGCCGCAGCAGCGCTTCGGAGTGGCGCTCGATATAGGCAAACAGTTCACTGTCGTAGATAAGCCCGGCCTTCAGGCTTTCGAAGAGCCCGGCGCGCAGCTCTGCATTCGGCAATGTGCGCAGCACCGCAGTGTCCGCCAGCACCAGCCGCGGATGATAAAAGCTGCCGATGAGGTTCTTGCCCGCGCTGAGGTTTACGCCCGTCTTGCCGCCGACCGAGGAGTCCACCTGAGCCAGCAGCGTGGTCGGCACCTGGATGAAGTCGATGCCGCGCATGTAGATGGCTGCAAGAAATCCGGTCACATCGCCAATAACGCCGCCGCCGAAGGCGATGAGCAAAGAGCTGCGGTCGGCGCCGGCGGTCGCCAATTGCTCGGCCAGCCGCTCGAGCGCGGCCAGCCGCTTGTGATGCTCGCCGGCGGGCAGCAGCAGCACGGCCGGTTCAGGGGCATCCGCGCCAAACCCGCTCAAGAATGCTCGCGACCACAGCGACCAGATTTCGGGCGAGGTTAGGACGAAGGAACGCCGTGGGCGCTCACCGAAAATGGTGCGAAGGCGCTGTGGCAATTCGGCCAGCAGGCCCTCGCCCAGCAGCACGTTGTACGTGGCCGAGGCAGTGTGAATAGGGAGAGTGTGCACTCGGGCCATCGTACCGCAGCCGGCGGCGAGGAATGATGAATACGGATGCATGCGAATGATAGGCTCGGCTTATGGGGAGAGCCGACATCCGCATTCCGGCCGTTACAGATTTCCTGATCATCGGCGCCGGAATTGCCGGTCTGCGCGCCGCCATCACCCTGGCTGAAGCGGGGCGCGTCCTAGTGGTGACGAAGGAAGCGCTGGGCGAATCGAACACCCAATATGCGCAGGGCGGCATTGCGGTCGCAATCAGCGGCGCAGAGGACGTCCAGCTACACATGGAAGACACACTTGCCGCGGGCGATGGGCTGGTGGATCCGATTGCCGCGCGCGTGCTGGTGGAAGAAGGTCCCGCACGCGTGAAGGAGCTACTGGAGTGGGACACGCACTTTGACCGTTACGCAACGGGTGAGCATGCGGGCGAACTGATGCTGACGCGCGAAGGCGCGCACAGCCGCAACCGCATTCTGCATGCGAATGGTGATGCCACCGGCCGGGAGATTGGGCGGGCTCTGCTTGCGCGCGCATCCACGACGCCGGGCATTACGCTGCTGCCATGGACGCTGCTCACTGACCTGCTGCATACGCAGGGGCGCATCTGCGGAGCAAGGCTGCTCGATGAGAACGGCGAGATCCGTACGGTGCAGGCGCGGTATGTGCTGCTTGCCAGCGGCGGCGCGGGTCAGGTGTACAGCGACACGACCAATCCGGCGGTGGCGACGGGAGACGGAATCGCGGCGGCGCTTGCCGCGGGCGCTGAGCTGGCTGACATGGAGTTTTACCAGTTTCATCCCACGGCGCTGAGTCTTCCCGGCGTGGCTCGATTCCTGCTCTCCGAGGCGCTGCGCGGTGAGGGCGCGTGGCTGGTGAACGCGGCGGGCGAGCGCTTCATGCATCGCTACCATCGGCAGCTGGAGCTCGCGCCGCGCGATGTGGTGGCACGTGCCATTACGCGGGAGGGAATCGGCGCGCGTCCTGGAGAGGTGCTGCCTGTTTACCTGGACATGCGGCATGTCACCGGCATCGATCTCAACGCGCGCTTCCCTGGGATATCCGCGTTCCTGCACCTACATGGCCTGGATCTGGCGCGCGACCCGATTCCGGTGCGGCCGGCGGCGCACTATCTGATGGGCGGTGTTCGAACCGATGTGGATGGGCGAACGTCACTGCCTGGCCTGTATGCGGCCGGCGAAGTGGCATGCACCGGGGTGCACGGTGCAAATCGTCTGGCGAGCAACTCGCTGCTGGAAGGGCTGGTCTTTGGCGCCCGCGCCGCGGAAAGCATGCGCCTGGAACGTGGCGCCAAATCGATGACCGCTGAGGCGGAGGCGCCAAAACGGCGCGAGCAGCGTTCACTTCCGCCGGTCGAAGAGGCTATTCAGCGCCTGCAGCAGCAGGTGTGGGAGCACGCTGGATTGCTGCGCGATGCGGGGCTGCTCAAGGGGATCGACCTGACTGCCGCGATGGCATACGCGGACGCGGTCCCGCCTGCGCAGTGGACGCGGCGGGAATACGAGGCGCGATCTCTGGCACGCGTGGCTCGAGCGATTGTCGTCTGTGGTCTGGCGCGTGAAGAGAGCCGCGGCGCGCACTTCCGCAATGATTTTCCGCAACGCGACGATGCGCGGTTTGGTACTCACTCGCACCTTGCCGGGGACACCGTCAGCTTCGGGCCGCTGCTTCCAGTCCAAAGCCAGAAGGACGCTCAGCCGGAGTCGGCGGCGCTACGCTGAAACCTTCGGCGGGGCCGGCATCAGCAGGGAAGCGGCGGCAAAGATCGCCACTGTTCCCAGGACGATAAGAAGAGACCAGAGTGTCGGTACTTCAAACCAGCGGGCCGCGATCATTTTCCCGCCGACAAACGCCAGGATGGCCGCCAGCCCGTAGTGCAGCAGGTGCAGCCTGTAGAGCAGGCCCTGCAGCACAAAATAGAGCGACCGCAGCCCCAGGATGGCGAAGATGTTCGAGGTGTAGACGATGAATGTGTCGTGGGTCACGGCGAGCACCGCCGGCACAGAATCGATCGCAAAGATCACATCCGTGAGCTCGATGGTGAGCACAGCGACCATCATTGGCGACACCCGCCAGCCACGGCGATCGATCCAATGCCAGATGGACGACGGCGCCTCCCGGCCCTTCTTCTGCCGTATCAGCCGCCATGCGGCGTAGAGCAGCAGCGCCCCGAAGATGTATTGCATTGCTTCGAAGCGATCCAGCAGGGCCACCCCCGCGACTATAAAGACCCCGCGGAGTACGATCGCGCCCACCACACCGTAGGAAAGCGCGCGATGCTGCTGACCGACGGTGAGGCCGAAGTTTTGAAACAGCACGAGGAAGACAAAGAGATTGTCGACCGAGAGCGAGGCCTCCAGCACATAGCCGGAGAGGAACTCGAGCGCGCGCTCCTGCCCCTGGATGCGTAGCAGGAATCCGGCAAAAGCCAAAGCCAGCACGGCGAGGAAGAGCGTCCATGCGAGCGCGGTGCGAAAACGAGGGCCCTCCGGCCTGCGGCCGAGCACGACAAGATCGACGACCAGCAGCAACAGAACGAGGGCGTGAAAGCCGATCCAGTAGTTGAGAGGTGCGCCAGCGATCATCACCTAACGGGCATTCAGCAGGCGGATGGATTCCAGAAAGACCTCGCCGGAGATGGTAAGGCTCTTCGCGCTGATCTTGTCGAGCGTGTCCTCCGGCGTGTGATGCCAACCGTCAGAATGTTCGGCGTCATGCGGCCCGTAGTCCGCATCGATGACATCGGCAGACGGCACGCCGCGCTGAACGAACGGTAGATGGTCGTCCTCCTCTGCGGCGTCTGTCTTGAAGAAGTGACTCGCGTTGCCTGTCTTCTTCGCTGCTTCGTAGACCAGGTCCTCGGTCGCCGGTGTGGCAGTGGTCACCCGCTGCACATCCAGGTCGCGATCGCCGATCATGTCGGCGAGCAGAAGGGCCTTGACCTTTTTCAGCGTGCCGTCGACCTGCCACTTCGCTGCCAGATGCCGGCTGCCGTAGAGCGAATCGGAGTGGGTCCACTGCTCACCTACCGATTCCTCTCCATCGAAGAAGACGAGCCACACGCTGTATCCGTCGAGGGTGCGGCCTCGCAGATGGTTGGCGATTTCGAGCAGCAGCCCGGTCGTGGCTGCACCATCGTTTGCGCCGACGAACGATGTTGTGCGCAGCCAGTAGTTTGTCTCGTAGTGCGTCGCCAGCACGATGATGCCGTCCTTCTTGCCGGGGAAGCGCACGATGAAGTTGGTCATCTGCTGTGGTCCTGCCGGCGTCGAGGCCACGAAGGTGTCCGCCTGCAGATCGTCGTGTGCGAACTGCTTCTTCAGGTAATTCTGCGCGCAGAGCAGGCCGGCGCTGCCGTTGAAGCGCGGCCCGCAGGCCACAAACTGCCGCGCGTATTCGAGCGCCTTTGTGCCGTTGAACTCAACGGGGGATTGCGCGTGCGCGAGGGGAAGCTGCAGCAGCAGCGCGGCGACGAGACAGAATCGGCGAATCAGGATGCGACCTCCTGCTTCTTGCGATCGCGCCGCGAAGGATGGACCAGATAGGCCACGAGAATACCCAGCAGGTAGAGGCCGAGCATCGGAGTAGCGAAGACGAGGACCTGAAAGGGATCCGGCGTGGGAGTGATCGCAGCGGCAATGATGACAATTACGAGAATGGCGTACTTGATGTTCTTCCAAAGCCATTTGGGAGTCACGATGCCGAACAGCGCCAGGAAGTAGACGAGTACGGGCAGCTCAAAGCTCGCGCCCATGCCCAGGATCACAGTCATGAACAGATCGCAGTACTCGTTGATCGTGACCATGGGGGTGAACTGCTTGCCATAGCCGAGAAGGAAATCAAGCGCGCCCGGATAAACAAAGTGGTAGCCGAAGAACGCACCGGCGAGGAAGAGCGTGACAGTGGCACCCATGAACGGCCAGACGTACCGCTTTTCATTGCGGTAAAGGCCGGGCGAGATGAACAGCCACACCTGGTAGAGGATGAATGGCGACGCCATGATGGCGCCGGCGATAAAGCTCAACTTCAATGAAAAGTTAAACGGCTCAATCGGGTTCAGATACACGAGCCCGGTCGGCAGATGATGACGAGTGAGCGCTGTGTTGAGCGGCCGTTCGAGGAGATCTGTGAAGCGATTGTGGAAGCCGTAGGCGACGAAGAATCCGATCACCAGGTAGACGGCGGAGTGGATCAGGCGGCGACGTAGCTCTTCGAGATGCTCAATCAGGCTCATGCCCGGCAGCTCGGCGCGCTCGGTCACCGCATTGCGCGCTCGCTCGACAAGGTCTTCATCCATGGTGGGTGGGTACGGCGTCTCCGGACTGGTTGTAGGCCCCTGGCTGTTTGTAGGAAGGATCGGCAGCGGCGGCGCGGACGGCATCCTGCGCGTTCGCCTCGAGCTCGTCTAAGGCCTGCGGTTCGTCGAGGACCTGCGGCATATCGAGCGATTCACCAGCGGCGGTCACTTCGGTGGCGCCTTCAGTGTTTTCGATAGCGCGATACGGCGAGCGAGTACTGACTGGCGGTCCACTGGCCGGCGGTTGGATGGACGGCGTTCCGGGAAGCTCCGGATGCGACTCTTCTGCGTGTTCCGTTGCGGCAGATGAGCTGTCGGCATTCGCGAATGCAGCAGGCTCGGCAGCGTGAACTCCGTCAGTCGTCGGCTCAGCGCTCACTGTCTCGCCAGCCGCGATAGCAACGGGCGTGGCAGGCTGGACAGCGGCAGCCTGTGCCGTCAATTCCTTCTGGCGTTCGACCTGCTCGGCAGCGCGCAATTCCTCTTCGATCTGGAATTTGAAGTCGTTGGAGGCCTTGCGGAACTCGTAGAGCAGCTTGCCAATCTGCCGGCTGATTTCGGGCAGTTTTTTCGGTCCAAAGACGATGAGCGCCACCACCACGATCAATAAGGTGTCTCCCACGCCAAAGGTGGCCTGGCTCACGGGAGGGAACGCCGCGGGTCGGGAGAGAGCTGCGAGAGTCCCGGAGAATCCCATGGATGAGAGGCTAAAGGCGAACATTGCGGGTGACAGCATTCCTTTCCAACTATACCTTTCCGGCGGCCCAGGCTGTCGCTTCGCGCGGAGGCGAGCGCAGGCAGGATGAAGCTTCAACCTCAGTACGCGCGGAACAGTCCTATCCGTTTCATTCTGACGGAGATTTGCTGTAATACACTGATGACAACAGAAGTAACGGCCGGAGTGCTGAAATTGCGTCGCTCTCTGATGACCGTGCATCTGGTGTAACGAGGTTGCAACATCCCCGCAGGCTGGGCGAAGCAGAAGCTTCGTAGCGAGTCGGCTGCAGCCCGAAAGTGCTTTCAACATCCCCGTTCGGCGCTTAAGAAGGCGGCCGGACTGAAGGCGGAAGACGATGGAACTGCTGGTGGAAGATGCCCCTGCTACGCGTGTAGCTGCTTCGTTTGAAGGCGAAGCCTGCTCGCTCGAGAATTACCTGACCCTGCCCGACCACACCATGGACGAGCGGATTGCCGCTGCGCGTAAGCAGCTTGGCAAGACCACTGTCTTGCTCGGCCATCACTACCAGCGCGACGAGGTGATCCGCTTTGCGGACTACACCGGCGACTCCTATCGCCTGTCGAAGATCGCTGCCAGTACAGATGCACGCTACGTCGTGTTCTGCGGCGTGCACTTCATGGCGGAGAGCGCGGACGTGCTCGGCAACGCGGGCCAGCAGGTGATCCTGCCCGATCTGAACGCAGGCTGCTCGATGGCGGACATGGCGGAGATCAGCCAGGTCGAGGATTGCTGGGAATCGCTCGAACGCATGGGTTTGGGAGAGGACGTGGTCACTCCGCTGACTTATATGAATTCCACCGCGGCGATCAAGGCTTTCTGCGGTGAGCGCGGCGGGCTGGTCTGCACTTCCTCGAATGCTGCCGCAGCCTTTGAGTGGGCTTTCGCGCGTCGCCAGAAGATCCTCTTTCTGCCCGATCAGCATCTTGGCCGGAACACTGCGTACGCCATGGATATCCCGTTGAACGAGATGGTGGTGTGGGATCCATGGCAGATCAACGGCGGAGTTGCGCCGGATCGTCTGCGTGCCGCAAAGGTGATTCTGTGGAAGGGGCACTGCTCAGTACATCAGCGATTCCTGCCGAGCCACGTCGATGCCATGCGTGCAAAGTATCCGGGCATCCAAGTCATCGTGCATCCGGAGTGCCGTTGGGAGGTGTGTCAGAAGGCCGATGCGCTGGGCTCAACGGAGCGTCTGATTGAGCTGGTCGAAGAGGCGCCGGAAGGCAGCACCTTCGCCATCGGGACGGAGATTCACCTGGTCAACCGGCTGGCGAAGCAATATGCGGCAAAAGGCAAGCGTGTCATGACGCTCGACGACACGGGATGCCTCTGCACCACCATGTATCGCATCTCGCCGCAGCACCTGGCGTGGGCGCTCGAGAACCTGATCGAAGGCCGCGTCGTCAATCGCATCCAGGTGGAGGAAGATGTGAAACACTGGGCCAGGGTAGCGCTGGACCGCATGCTCGACATCGGTGTTCCCGCGCCGAAGGCACGTCCGGCGGAGGCGCCGGCGCCCGAGGCGGTGCAAAGGAGCGCATGAAGACGTTCACACTCGAGGAGGCGAATGCGCTGCTGCCCGTAGTCGAGGCGTTGCTGGGGCAGGCGATCGCCGCTAAGGAAGAGGCCGAACGGCTGGAAGGCGAAATCCAGTCTTTGCGGCAGCGGATCTTCCTTTCTGGTGGAATGACGGTGGACGTTGCAGGCGTGGCGCGCAACCGCACGGAGACCGAGGCGCTGGTGCAGCGGGCTAAGGAGGCGCTGGCAGAGATAGACTCTATCGGCGTGCAGGTAAAGGATTTAGATACTGGCCTGCTGGACTTTCCATGCCGCGTGGAGGGCGAGCTGGTGCTGCTGTGCTGGCGGCGGGGCGAAAGCCGTATCGAGTACTGGCATACGCTCGAGGCCGGCTTCCGCGGAAGACAGCCGCTCGATGAGCGCTTTGGGCGCGGATGGCGTGACCGGCCGAATTGACCCTGCCAATTCACGGGGAATTGACACTTTTCGATAATCATTATCCAATTACCACAGCATGTCGACTGCACACTCAGCGGGGCATTCAAGGGCCGGAGGGGAGCTTACCTTCCGGGATCTGTGTGCGACCCATGGCATCGCCGTCACCCACCAGAGACAGGTGCTGTTTGAGGTAATGCAGAGTATCCCCGGACATCCCAGCCCGGAGGAGGTATACGCACTTGTGCAGGAGCGTATTCCTTCCATCTCGCTGGCTACCGTGTACAAGAACATCCACCTCTTCATCGCCAGCGGCCTTTTTCGCGAAGTCAGCATGCACCACGGCTCATTGCGTGTGGAGATGAACGATCGTCCCCATCACCACATGGTCTGCACCCGCTGCAAGGCGATCTACGACCTGGATGAGGATCAGCTTGGCGATCTGCCTCGGCCGCATCGGCTTCCGAATGGCTTCGTCGCAGAGCGCTATTCGGTGGACGTGCTGGGCCTCTGCTCCAATTGCCAGACACCCGAGTAGTCCGCTCGTCGTCCAGCGATGATCCGGAAATCCTTTCACCTATGAGCGTTCGGGCTTGCGAATGCGTCGATGCGAGTGTGCCTGCAGACGATCTCGTGGGACGAGATCAGCGTTGCGATGCGCATATAGGATGAGTGACATGTTCGGCAAACGGCTTTGGGGTCGATGGCTCGTGGGTTCTTTGTGCACTTCAGCGCTGCTGCTTACTGGATGCGGTGATTTCTTCAACAAAAACACGGGTGGTGGCGGAGGGGGAGGAGGCAGCACTGTCGGGAGCTACACCTATGTCGGCACGCAGTCCGGTTTGCTCGTCGGCTACTCTGTTTCTTCGACCGGTGCACTAGCCACGCTCTCCGGCTCTCCTTTCCAGTTCTCGACGGCTGCGATCAATGGGCTTACCGTGACGCCCGCCAACACATTCCTGTATGCAGCAGTTGCGGGTATCGGCGTCTATGGTTCCAGCATCAACAGCAGCAACGGTGTGACGACGCTGCTCAACAGCAGTGCACTGGTGCAGGACGTTGCTCCTCTCGCACTGACGATCGATCCCTCAGGCAAGTTTCTGCTGGTGGCCGGGCTGGCCAATGGGGTGGCGGCGGTGGGTGAGTACGCCATCAACTCCGATGGCACGCTTTCCGAGGTCACGGGCTCTCCGGTTACGATTGCCTTTCCCACCGGCACTGACACGACGAATCTCTCCGTGCAGCAGATCGCTGTCGCGCCGAACAGCAGCTGGGTCTTCGTGACGCTTGGACAACTGGGCGTGGCTCCTTTGCCGTTCAATACCAGCGGCAGCCTCTCGCCAAACACGGTGATTATCAATCCAAGGACGAGCGCCGGGATCTTGAACCAGGACCTTGGTCTTGCGGTGAACTCGACCAGCACAGCTTTCTTTGTCGGAGAGACCAACGCTGGAGTTCGTGTGTTCACCATCGGCTCCAGCTTCACGGAGATCAGTGGCTCGCCTTTCAAAGCCGGCGCCCAGCCGCGTTCGATCACGTTCGATGGAACCGGAGACTATCTGTACGTTGCGAACGGGTCGGATGGCACCATCAGCGGCTATTCTGTGCTCGCCTCCGGCACACCTACAGCGCTGACCGGTTCGCCATATTCTGCCGTGGGCAGCGGACCTTTCGCGGTGGCTCTCGATCAGTCAAAGAAGTTCTTGTTTTCGGCGAATCTGGGCGGCAGCCCGGATGTACAGCTCTTCTCCTTTGATGCCACGACCGCCGGGAAGCTCGATCCGGGGGCGACGGCGACGAACGCCAACTCGGCGGATGCCATCGCGAGTACGCACTGAAGACGGCGCAATGAAGAAGGCCGGGACGATGGTCCCGGCCTTTTGTTGTTGCCGCATTCGGCGGGCGATGGCGAACGCGGCTCGTGACATTGTCGGGACGGACAGGTTACCGGGGGGTGGGTTTCCACCGCCGGCACTCGCCAGCTTCCACGCGCGCCTGTATATCTGAAAGAGATCGTGGTCGAAGAACTATGGAGCAGACGCATTCTTTCTCTCGCTTCGCGCGTTGTCGTGGCGTGTACGCTCGCGCTCGCCTGCGGTGCGGGGCTTTCAGGATGCCATCGTGCTGCGTCCGGTCCTGCTGATGTCGTGTATGTGGCGGCGAAAGTGGCGTGGCTGCGTGATCGTGTCGCGCCGGTCTCGAGCAAAGTCGCTCCAGTCGAAAACGGCGAGAAGTTAAGGGTCCTGGATCGCGAGCGGCGGTTTCTGAAAGTGGAGACGCCGGACGGGAAGACGGGCTGGATCGAGGAGCACTCGGTCATCGACCAACCGGTCTATGATGCTTTCGAACGCCTGGGACACGAGCACGCGAAGGACCCAGTGGTGGCTACGGGTGTCCTCAGGGATGAGCTTTTCGCGCATCTCTCGCCGGGACGCGACACCGATCACTACTTCCTGATGCCGGAGGGCGACAAGCTGCAACTGCTGGAGCGCGCTAGTATCCGGAAGCTGACGCCTGAGGAAAGCTATCGCCAGCAGCAACGCAGGGCGGCGGAAGAGCGCGCTGGCGCTGCGGCTGACCGGCTGATGGAGTTGATCCAGAAGGGCAAAGGACCGACGCCGAAAGGTCCTATCGAGCTGGGCAAATGGGCACCGCCGCCTTCACCGCCGGAGAGCGCATTCGTTCCCGCGCCAGTGCCCATGGATCCTAATGCGCCGCCGCCGCAGTATGAAGACTGGTGGCTGGTGCGAGACGGCCATGGCCGCGTCGGCTGGCTGCTCGCGCGTCGCATGGATGTGGATGTTCCGGACGAAGTGGTGCGGTATGCCGAGGGGCAGAGGATCGTTGGCGCCTACTTGCTGGCGAAAATACCGGACGCGGCATCGCCGTTTCCGGACAAGCAGGCTCCGGAGTACGTGATGGTGCTGAGTCCGTACCAGGATGGGCTGCCTTACGCCTATTCCCGCGTGCGCCTGCTGGTGTGGAACAACCGCAAACATCGCTACGAAGGCGGGCTGCGTATGAACGACGTGGTGGGCTATCTGCCCGTCGCGGTGGGCCATGAGGCGCTCGACCCAAAGGGTCCGCGCGTACCCACCTTTACGCTGAAGCTGGGCGCGGCCGGCGCGACGCCCGCACTCGATCCTGACACGGGCAGATTAATGCCGGTTCCGACGGTTTCGATCAAGTACAGGTTGGATGGAGAGACGGTCAAACGCGTGGACCAGGCTACGGTGCCGATGCCGAAGCTGGCGTCGAGCGCCTCCACCGAAGCCCAAAAACGCAAAGAGGAACGTATTGCACGACGCCATCATCGCTGATGTCGAACGGATGCTTATTTGAGCAGCCGGACCTGCCCGGTGGCCAGCTCATAGACCGCGCTTACGACGTCCACTCTCTTTTCTTCAACCGCCTTCGCGATTACCGGATTCGCCTGTCGTAGCCGTTGCGCGTTGTGCCGTACATTGGCCTCAATCGCATGGTTCAACTGGTCAGTTGGTCCCTGTCGAATAGCCTCGACTACGCCGGGGGAGACTGCGTCCAACAACATCTGCAAGTGCCCGGGGAGTGCCTTGCGGTCCTTCTCATACTGCAGGACGGCCTTCACCGCGCCGCAGTTCGTGTGCCCCAGGACCATGACCAGCGGGGCTCCCAACACTTCGACTCCGTATTCCAGGCTCGCGAGAATGTCCACGTTCATGTAGTTGCCCGCAACCCGGCAGACGAAAAGCTCTCCCGGATCTTGATCGAAGATGAACTCAGGGGCGACCCGCGAATCCGCGCAACCGAGAATCGCCGCAACGGGAAATTGCGCCTCGGCCCGCGCCGCGCGTCCCGCACTGAAATCCTTCAAGTCGATCTGATTTCGCACGTATCGAGCGTTGCCATCCATCAGACGCTGGAGAGCGGCCGATGGCGGAATGGTATTTGGCATGGCCCGCAGCGCACGCGGCACCGCGGCCACCGCCGTTGCCGCAAGTGCACCCTGGAGCAACGTCCTACGGCTCAAGCGTCCTTGTTCTTCGGTCATGTGTCAGGCTCCGCCCTGATTGCAGTGGAAGCTTAGATCACGAACGAGTCCTGCGGGAAGTTTTATCCGCGGCTCAGGAAATCACAAATCGCGCCTACCACCCGCTCCTGCTCGTCGTCCCGTAGCTGAGGGAAGATCGGCAAGGCCAGCACCTCGCGTGCTGCCCGCTCGCTCTCCGGAAAATCGCCCTCACGGTAGCCCAGAAAAGCCAGTGCCTTCTGTTGATGGAGTGCGAGAGGGTAGTAGATCTCCGACCCGATGCCCTGCTCTGTAAGCCACGCCCGCAGTTCATCGCGGCGTGCGGTGCGGATGACGTACTGGTGGTAGACGTGGTGGGCGCGAGGGTCGGCCCACGGGAGAACCACGCCGCGATCTGGATAGGGGCCGGGGTCGGCAACTCCGGCAGCCGCGAACAGCTCGTTGTAACGTGCAGCCAGGGTGCGGCGACGTTGATTCCACTCATCGACGTGGCGGAGCTTGACCAGCAGTACGGCGGCCTGGAGGGTGTCCAGCCGGCTGTTCCAGCCGATTTCCTCGTGAAAGTAGCGGACCTCCATGCCGTGGGCACGGAGACGGCGCACCCGTCTTGCGATGGCGGCGCTTGAGGTGGTGACCATGCCGGCCTCGCCGGCGGCACTGAGATTTTTCGTGGGGTAAAAGCTGAACGCGGCGGCCGTTCCCAGCGCCCCTGCGGGAATGCCTTCCCATTTGGCCCCAAAGGCCTGGGCCGCATCTTCGATCAGCAGGCAGTTCAGGCCTGCGGCGGCATGTGTGAGGGCGGTCCAGTCGGCACACTGGCCATAGAGGTGTACCGGCAGAATGGCGCGGGTAGCCGGGTGCTTCTGCAGTGCCACAGCCACCCTGTTGGGATCCAGATTGCAGGTGCGCGGATCGATATCCTCGAGCACCGGGGTTGCCCCCAGCCGCAGGATGGAACTGGCGGTCGCGAAGAAGGAGAAGGCAGTGGTGAGGACGCGGTCCCCGGGCTGAATGCCGGCGGCGGCCATGGCCAGCCACAGGGCGTCCGTCCCCGACCCACAGCCTACCGCCTCGGCTACGCCGCAATGGCGGGCGGCAGACTGCTCAAACGAGGCCACCTCCGGACCCAGGATGAAGCGCTGGCTGCGAAAGACCGATTCCACCGCGCTGAGCAGCTCGGGGCCGATCTGCTCATATTCGCGGGCGAAATCGAGCAAAGGAACTTGCCGGGTCGCCGGGTCGCCAGCAGCTCCCGAAGACGGCTCGGACGTGGTAACGTTGTGCACCGGGGTCACCAGAGAAGCCTATCGCAACCCTGAGCATATTTTCTGCATCCGACACTCGTGTCCGACCGGAGTTCTGCTCCGGATGCGATACTGCCGGATTTTCGGTCGGTACTGACTTTTTTGATGGCCATGTCACACTGCCTTGCAACGAGCGCAAATGGATTCACTTTGCAAACTCTGCATGGTACCGCTTGAACGAAAAACAGTCGCCGCAAGGCATCGGAGATCGGCACATGGACAGTAAGCCGGCACAAAATATTCAAGATACTTTTCTGAATACCGTCCGCAAGGACAAAACTCCTATCACCATTTATCTGGTCAGCGGCGTGAAGCTGACCGGCAGAATCCGCTCGTTCGACAAGTATTCGGTTCTGCTCGAGAACAACAGCCAGGAGCAGTTGATCTTCAAGCACGCAATATCTACGGTAGTCAGCAATCGGAGCGTCCTGCACGGCGAACATCGGCCTGCCGGGATGCACACCGGTCTGGGCCCGGCTCCGGTAGGAGTGCCCTCGGCAACCCCTGCAACGGGGACCGGCGACGGCACACGGGGAGCTGTCTCGATTGGAAGTTGAGCATCGCAGGAACGGCCTGACCGGAGTTGGTCCGGAACGCGCCATCCTGGTGGGGGTAGATCTCG
>DASZGZ010000072.1:0-7242 GCA_035938355.1 Acidobacteriaceae bacterium | reverse complement strand
GCCTGATCAAACGCATCGCCGGAGAGCGCCTTCATCTTGTCCATGCTCTTCATCTGGCCCTTCGATGGCCCTTCAGGAACCTTCACGCCCATCTGCTGGGCAACCGGCTTCAACTGGTCCAGCATCTTGCCGTGGTCGTCCACCATGCGCTGGGCAAACTGCTTCACTTGGTCGTCGCTGCTCTTCTGGAGCGCCAGCTGTCCCATCTGGACTTCGGCCATGTTGCCTTCCAGCGCCTTTTTCAAGAATGCCTTGTCCGCCTCGGGACCCGCACTCGGGCTAGTCACGTCGCCCATACCCTCCTGCTGTTGCCGCTGCATTGCGGGGGAGGCCGAACCGCCAGGCTGACTCGGCTGCTGCATTCCCCCGCCGCCCGGCGCCTGCGCAAACACTGGGCTGCAACAGAGCGCCGCCATCGCTGCCAGATTCCACATTCGTATTCGGTGCATTCTCCATCTCCTTCGCCTCTCCTAGGTAAGTAGCCGGGATGCCCCCTGCCGTTGCCCGCACTTCAACGGACATCCCGCCTGTTTGCCGAAGATCTCTCCTCCCGGGGCAACCAATCCCACCACAGCCCGCTCATCAGCCCGGCCGCGAATCTCCCGGCGCAGCTATCCTGAAACCATGTCCGAACTACTCTCTCCTCCCGTCGCACGCCGCGAGCCCCTTACCCATTCGCTCCACGGCCATACCCTCCACGACGATTACGCCTGGCTGCGCAACAAAGACTCCGAGGAGGTGACCGCCTATCTCGTAGCCGAAAACGCCTACGCCGACGCCTGGATGGCCCCCACCAAGCCCCTCCAGGAAGCCCTCTATCGCGAGATGCTGAGCCACATCAAGGAAACCGACGAGTCTTACCCCTACCGCTACGCCGGCTACTACTACTACTCGCGCACCGTCGAAGGCTCGCAGTACACCATCTACTGCCGCCGCAAGGGATCGATGGATGCTCCCGAAGAGATCATCCTCGACGGCAACGAGCTCGCCAAAGGCCATCCCTTCATGGCGCTCGGCGGCTTCAGCATCTCCGAAGACCAGAACCTGCTCGCCTACTCTGTCGACCACACCGGTTTCCGCCAGTACACGCTGCACATCAAAGACCTGCGCACCGGCGAAACGCTGTCCGACACCGCCGAGCGCGTCGGCTCCCTCGTTTGGGCCAACAACAACACCACCCTCTTCTATTCCGTCGAAGACGAAGAGACCAAGCGCCAGCACCGGCTCTACCGCCATACGCTCGGCCAGCCGCAATCGGCAGACACACTCGTCTTCGAGGAGCCCGACGAGCGATTCAACCTCGGCGCCGGCAAGACCCGCGATCTGAAGTTCATCCTGCTCGAAATCGGCAGCCACACCACCAGCGAGTCGCACTTCCTCCCCGCATCGGATCCCCTCGCCGCCTGGACGCTCATCGAGCCCCGCCGCGACGACATCGAGTACTACCCCGACCATCGCGACGGACTCTTCTACATCCGCGTCAACGACACCGGGCGCAACTTTCGCCTCGTCACCACGCCGGTCGGTCAGCCTTCCGCAAGCCACTGGCGCGAGTTGATTCCCCATCGCGACGACGTGATGCTCGAGGACATCGATCTCTTTGCCACCTTCGCCGCCATCGGCACCCGCTCGAACGGCCTGCCTCACATCGAGATCGCGCCCTTCGCGGAAGCTGGCGCGCTTGGCCCGGCACGCGAGATCGCGCTGCCGGAGCCGGTCTACTCCGTGCACGGCGGCACCAATCCTGACTTCGCCACCACAAGCTACCGCTACGGTTACCAATCTCTGGTCACACCGGCCTCGGTCTATGAGTTGGAGATCGCCACCCACGAGTCGATCCTGCGCAAGCAGCAGGAAGTGCCCGGCGGCTTCGATCGCACCCTCTATGCATCGGAGCGCGTCTTCGCCACCGCGGAAGATGGAACGAAGGTCCCCGTCTCCATCGTCTATCGCCGCGACAAGAAGACACCCGCCAATCCCCTGCACGTCTACGCCTACGGCTCTTACGGATATTCATTGCCGGTCAGCTTCAGCGGCAATCGTCTCAGCCTGCTCGATCGCGGCGTCGTGATGGCCTTCGCGCACATCCGCGGCGGTGGCGATATGGGCAAGCCCTGGCACGATGCCGGTCGCCTCATGCAGAAGCGCAACACCTTCACCGACTTCGTCGCCGCCGTCGAGCACCTGACGAAGAACGGCTACGGCGATGCTGCGAGAGTCTCCATCGAAGGCGGCAGTGCCGGCGGCCTGCTCATGGGTGCGGTCACCAACCTCCGTCCAGATCTCTTCCGCGCCGTCATCTCCCACGTACCCTTCGTGGACGTGATGAACACCATGCTCGACGCCTCACTGCCCCTCACCGTCCCGGAATACGAAGAGTGGGGCAATCCCAATGAGCCCGCGGCCTTCGCCTACATGCTCAGCTACTCGCCCTATGACAACCTGAAGTCCGGCAGCTATCCCGCAATCCTGGTCAAGACCTCGCTCAACGACAGCCAGGTCATGTACTGGGAACCTGCCAAGTACGTCGCGAAGCTGCGCACCCTCAAGCACGACCAGAACCCGCTCTTGCTCTACACCAACATGGCCGCCGGCCACGGCGGAGCCTCCGGCCGCTACGACTACCTGCGCGAGATCGCCTTCGACTACGCCTTCATCCTGCGCACCCTTGGCGTCGTGTAACAAGACCACGGCAGACAACAGCAGACCTATGCAGGCAAAGGCAGAAGCTTTTCGCCCTTATCTGTGGCTGTCTGCAGTCATCTGCCGTGGTCTGCTTTTGTCTGTTTTCGCTACTGCGTCGCTACTGGACAATATGGCGAAGGATCGCGCACCGGGTTGCACGGGATACCCTGCCCCGCGGAGCGGCTGGCCACGATACTGTTGAATTGCCCGTTCGTGGCGGTCGCCGAGTTGCTCGGGCCTCCGGCCGTCTCCGTCGTCGAGCGCAACGCCATCCCGAAGCTCTGAAGGAAGATATTTGCCGTTACCTGGTCTGTGTCGGTGCGGATCGCGGTGATGTACTGGCTGTCCTTCGCCAGCACGAACACCGCGCCGGTGCCGATCCCGGAGACCGACGCGATCGCATCCGGGTGCGCGCCACCGAAGAACGGGATCGTGCTGGTGACAACGAAGCTCGTCAGGTTCACCACCGATATCGTGCCGTCCATCTGGTTCGCCACGTAGGCACGCGAGCCGTCCTGCAGGATCGTCACCGCGACCGGCCCTTTGCCCACCGGAACCGTGTGTGTCTCGCCGAAGATCGGACCGTCGTTCCCGTAGATATCCAGCCCCACATTGATCACCGTGATCGTGTTCGAGTCGTAGTTCGCGGTCACCAAGAGGCCGGCCGGCTGGTAGAGCGCCGCATGCACCGGCCCCAGCCCCGGCACTGTGCCTGTCCCAAGCGTGAGCGTCGGATGCAGCGAGTCAATCGCGTTCTGCTGCACGTTGATCACGGTCACATCGTTGCTGCCGCGGTTCAGGATGAAGGCGCGGTTGTTGTCGCCGGACATCAGCCCGAAGACCGGACAGATCCCCACCGGCAGATGCGTGTCCACGGTGTTCACCGTCGTCTCGATGGAAGCCACTTCCCCGGGTGTGGTGACCGAGGCGGGCGTATTGCAGGCATTGATCGGGAGCGCTACCGACGCGCCCGTCCCGCTGGTCGCCGTCGACTGTCCCTGGCTGATGGCGTAGATGCGGCTCGAGTTCGGCGTGCCGGCAAACTGCACCGGGTTGGGCGCAATCCCAATCTCCTGCTGCAGCGCCGGCGCCGTCGCCACTGATCCGGCAGTCGCCGGAGGTACTTGCAGCGTCAGCACCGCCAGCGCTGCGTTCGTCGCCGCCGGAGTCGTCGGCGAGAGCGGGCTGTAGGGCTCCAGCAGGTAAATGTCGTTGGTGCCCACGAAGATTCCCGTCGGATTCGATCCAGCCGTCAGCGTCGAATTCGTCACGTGGCTCGTCTGCAGCCCAAAACTTGTGGCCGTCGCGGTCGGCGCGGACGTCGGATACGCATCCAGCGTCACATTCGTGTCGCCGTTGCTGTTCAAGCTGTAGCCGGTGCTCCCGCTGCTGTTCAAAGCAAAGGAGAACACGCCATTCCCCAGCGTCGCCTGGGCAATGATGGTGTCGCCCGGCCCGTTGATGAGCGTGGCCAGACCGTTGGTAGCTGGGCTGTTCGTCGAAAGCACGACGAAGTTAGCGTTGGGGTCTTGTTGCGCGGGGCCAGTCGGATTTACCGGCGTAACGACAGGACGATATTGGGCACCACAACCGCTTAGCAGGCCCAGCAGGCCCACGGCTGCAAGCCACGGGGCCGCAGCCCCTGCTCGACTCAGCACTCGCTTCTACCTCATGTACAACAGATTCTTCGAGATTCTTCTCTCGGGATTGTAAATCAGCGCGTGCTCGACACAGCAAAAACACACCCGGCGCGATATCCCTTCCGGAGCCAAGTAAGCTACCCAGGCCGCAACAGCTATCGCTGGCTCGCCATTCCATGTTTCTGCAGCAAATGCTCGGCCCGTGGATCAAGCGCCTTGCGCAGAAACACCGTAGCCTGCGGGTTGCGGTTGTAGCGCTCGCATGCCTCATAGCCGTGGCGATCGTAGAAGCGCAGCGCCGCCTTCAGGTCGTCCTTGGAATCCAGATAGAGCCACGCGTAGCCGTGGGCTTCGGCATACTGCTCCAGCGCCACCAGCAGCGCCAGGGCCACACCGGAGCCGCGATACTCCGGCCGCACGTACATCCGCTTGATCTCGCCCGCCTGCGCCGGCGTGCGCAGCGGCCGCAGCCCGATGCAACCCACGACGTCCTTGCCCTTCTGCGCCAACCACAATCCCGCACCGGCGCCGAAGTAGTCCGTCTCGAAGCTCTCCGACGAGTCCCGCAACACCACGTCGACTGCGTCGTTGTACTCCTCGACCAGTTGGAACGCCGTCGCCCGGTCCTGCTCGCCTGCCCGCCACACCCGCAGCTCTGTCATCTCCCACCTCACCGCAAAACAATTTTCCTGTAAGTGTGGAACGATCAACGATTGTTCTTGTGGCTTTTCGTTAAGGAAAAGCCACGCCGAGTTTCACTCCGCGAACCATAGCAACAGGAAAAATGCTATAGTCCCAGCTTCCAGCCCGTGTAGCTGGCTATCTCGTGCGCCATCCGTTGGACCCGGCGCCGCCGTCCAACAGGTCGTCCCACAGCCCGCGGCGACGTATAGACCGTCAGTCCATAGCTCTCGCACAATTGGTGGATGCGAAAAAGATGCGTCCCGTCAGACACCGCGAGGATGCTGTGGATATGGTTCTCTTGCGCAATCGCCGCCAGGCGCCGCGCCGACTGGTCCGTCGTCCGGCTCTGCGTTTCTGCAATGATGCGGCTCTCGGGTATACCCTGCGCAACCAGAAAATCGTGCCCCACGCCGCCCTCGGAGTGCTCCGGGTCGCCGCTGCCCCCCAGCGTAATGATCAGCGGCGCCAACCCCTGCCGATATAGCAGCAGGCCCTGCTCCAGCCGGGCGCGCAGCACCGGCGATGGCCTCCCGTCATACTCCGCGGCGCCGAAGACGGCGATCGCATCCGCGGGGCGTGCCTCGTCCATCCTGGCGTAGCGCTCGATCTCCCAGTAAACCCACAGCACCCAGCCCGCCGCTCCCGCGACCGCCAATAGCAGCAGCCCGGCCACGGCTCGGCGCAGCCACCCGGGGCGCGGCCGCCGTGTCACAAGTTCCACCGACGGCTCCTCGGGCCGTTCTCTGGTCGCGTCTGCCTTCACCGCACCCATCTGTCTGGTCGCTTCCCCCTCAAGCTGCGATTTCGGCGCGCATCCTCTGCCGCGCTCGATCTCTCAGTTCTGCAGTGCCAGCGCAATCTCATGCGTGGGTATCGAGCCTTCCCTCAGGATGTGCCATGACTTGCCTCCTCCTGAGAGGTCCACTATCGTCGTGTGGCCCTGCCGCACCGTCGGGCCCCCGTCCACGATCAGCGGGATCCTTTCTCCGATCTGGTCGCGGACTCCCGCCGCGTGCGTACACTCCGGCGCGCCATGCAGGTTCGCACTGGTGGCCGTGATCGGCAGCCCGAGGGCCGCCACCACCGCGCGCGGAATCGCCGCATCGGGCAGGCGCAGCGCCACGTTCCCGGTATTCGCCGTCGAGCGCAGCGGCAGCTTCGCCCCCGCGCGCACAATCAGCGTCAGCGGCCCCGGCCAGAAGCGCTCGGCCAGCACATCGAAGCTTCCATCCAGATCGCGCGCCAGCTCATACGCCTGCTCCACCTCGGCGATCAGCAGCGAAAGCGGCTTATGCTTCAACCGGCTCTTGATCTCGTAAATGTGCTCCACCGCCCGCAGGTTCACCGGGTCCACGGCGAGGCCGTAAAAGGTGTCCGTAGGCATGCCAACCACGCTGCCGGCCCGGAGGCACGAGACGATATATTTCACACGGTCCGGTTCCGGCTCATCCGGATGGACACGAAGAATCTCTGCTGACAAGGGCTCTCCTGGGAATCACTCGCACCACCATCCTTCGCACCGTGTGGTACGAAGCACCTTCCAGTAGGTGTACACCAGCACCGCTGTGGCACCTGCAGTTTCCTGCCGGCAAGCCGCGCCGGGGTGGGTGACCCTGACGGAAGGAAAAATGCTCAGACGCACAGAATAGAGCAAAAACACTCTGACATGAATCGTCATCGCGGCAGCCGCGAACCGAAGTGGAGAGCTCTGCTTTCGGTGAAGCATCGCCCGGCAGCGTAAAATCGCCCCGATGCCCGTCGGCACGCTACACACCCGCCTCCGCCTCGTCGAAAGCCGTCAGAACCCTCGCGTCAAAGAGCTGCGCGCCGCGCTCTCCCGCACCGGCCGAACCCCCTCTGGCCTCATCGCCATTGAAGGCGAGCACCTCATCGCCGAAGCCATGCGCAGCCATCTCCGCATCGCCACCATCTTCCTGCGCGACGGCTACCAATCGCCCTTCGCTCTTCCCAACGACGCCGAACCTCTGCTGCTCCCATCGGATGTCTTCTCGAGCGCCGTCGCCACCGAGCAGCCCCAGGGCATCGCCGCGCTCGTCCACCCGCCGGCCTTTTCCATGGAAGACCTGTTCGCGGGCGCAGCCCCGCTGATTCTCGTCCTCGCCGGTCTGCAGGATCCCGGCAACGTCGGCACCCTACTGCGCTCGGCAGAGGCCTTCGGAGCGACCGGGGTTCTTCTCTTACCCGGCGCGGCCAACCCCTGGAACCCCAAAGC
>DASZGZ010000071.1:0-1709 GCA_035938355.1 Acidobacteriaceae bacterium | reverse complement strand
GCTTCAAGCACGGTTACGCACGTGGCCTCCGTGCCGACCAGTGCGCGCGCGACGTGAAATCCATTCTCCGGCAGCAATGCGATGTCGTCGAGCGCCATCTGCTTGCGACGAAGAAAGTCCACCAGCATGCCATCAAATCCCTCGAGCCCAATCGGCTTGTAGTTCAGGATCTCCGGCACCGCATCAGCAGCGGCGAATGCATCCGCAAAGCCAAGCACCACAAGCCGTCTGTACTGCGGGCTCTTCACCAGGCGCACTGTTGCTTCGAGCACGGTCACGCACGTGGCTTCGGTGCCGACCATTGCGCGCGCGACGTGAAATCCATTTTCCGGCAGCAACTGATCGAGGTTATAGCCGGAGACGCGGCGCGGGATGTCAGGGAAGTGCTCGCGGACCAGCGATGCATAAGTGTCGCGGATGCGTTTCAGTCCGGCGTAGATCGCGCCGGCACGCCCTCCAGTGGCGATCGCCGCCGCCAGATCGTCATCACTCATGGGGCCGAGCGTCATGCGTGTGCCGTCATACAGCAGCACGTCGAGCGACTCGATATTGTCGACGGTCTTGCCGCCCATCAGCGCATGCACCCCACAGGAGTTGTTGCCAATCATGCCGCCGATGGTGCAGCGACTGTGAGTCGCCGGATCCGGAGCGAAGGTGAGCTGGCCGCGCTCGGCCTCCGCGCGCAGCGTATCGAGGACGACGCCAGGCTCGACGCGAGCGCGCTGAGCTTCATAATCGATCGACACGATGCGGCGCATGTACTTCGAGAAGTCGAGCACCACGGCGACATTGCAGCATTGGCCGGGGATGCTGGTTCCTCCGCCACGCGACAAGACTGCGGCGCCGAGCTCACGACATGCCGCTACGGTGGCGATCGCGTCGTCTGCGTCCAGCGGCAGTACGACGCCGATGGGCAGTTGACGATAGTTGGAGGCGTCGGTTGCGTAGAGGGCTCGGGATGCGGCATCAAACCTCACCTCACCGCGAACGGTGGCGCGCAGCCGCGCTTCCAGTGCTGCATGCGCTGCGAAGTCCTCATGCGGCAAATGAGTGTTGGGCAGCGCATTCAGGATCGGAAAGGGCGACGTGCTGCTCATCATCAGACCTCGTTCAACGTCGGTGGCGGCAGCGGCGGAATGGCTTCCGCCTCGCTCTCTCTGCCGCGGCCCATCACGGCGGAGACCATCGCGGTCACTACAAGGTTCACGAGAGCCGCGGGCAGCGCCGCATAAACAGCGAAGGTGTGGCCGGATAAATGAAGAGGAAAGACCGAGGTCTTCATCCCCATGGAGACGACCATCGCTGTTCCGGCCGCCATGCCCGCAGCCCAACCCGCAAGTAGCGCCGCGCCGCTGAACCACCGCGTGAATAGCCCGCAGAGGATCGCGGGCACTATCTGCATCATCCATATGCCGCCCAGCAATTGCAGTTCGATGGCATATTGCGCGCTGCTGGTAAGGATGAAGGCCAGCGCGCCGAACTTGATGATGAGCGAAACCAGCTTGGCCATGCGCGCTTCTTCTGCCGGAGTCAAGGGAGTGCGCACGAACTCACCCCACAGATTGCGAGTGAAAAGATTGGCCGTGGCGATGGACATAATCGCTGCCGGTACCAGAGCGCCAATGCCGATGGCCGCAAGGCAGAAGCCTGCGAACCACTCGGGAAACATGCGCACGAAGAGAATCGGCACCACAGCCGACGTATCTTTC
>DASZGZ010000070.1:0-3074 GCA_035938355.1 Acidobacteriaceae bacterium | reverse complement strand
GCGTTGCGGAGTGCGAAGAAGGTTTGATCCCTGATCGCTGCCCCTCTCACTCATCGCGTCGATGACTCGATCTCACTAATCCAGTCGGGGCTCTTCAGGATCTCGCGGGGCTTCGAGCCATCGGCGGGACCGACGAGTCCGTCACGCTCCATCATGTCGATCAGGTGCGCGGCGCGGCCATAGCCGACACGCAGCCGCCGCTGGATGAGCGATGTCGAGGCCAAGCCGAACTCGAAGACAAGGCGGACCGCATCGTTGAAGAGCGGATCGTTATCGTCCTCTTCACCATCTTCGCTGTTCAACTCGCGGCCCTTTTCGTCTCTGGGCGATTCGAGGAAGCCGTCGACGTACTCCGCGCCGCCCTGCGCCTTCCAGAAGTCGACGACCGCGGAGATCTCCGCCTCGGTGACGAAGGGCGCGTGTACGCGCTGCAGTCGCGAGGTGCCCGGCGGCAGGAAGAGCATGTCGCCGCGGCCGAGGAGCGCTTCGGCGCCGTTGTTGTCGAGGATGGTGCGCGAGTCGACCTTGGTGGCCAGCCGGAAGGAGATGCGCGTGGGCACATTCGCTTTGATGAGGCCGGTGATGACGTCGACGGACGGGCGCTGCGTGGCGAGCACCAGGTGAATGCCGACGGCGCGTGCCATCTGGGCGAGGCGGGTGATGGCCTCTTCGACGTTGGCCCGGTCGAGCATCATCAGGTCGGCGAGCTCGTCGATGATGATGATGATGTAGGGCAGCGGCGTTTGCTCCTCCGCGTCCTCGAACATGCTGGGGGTGCCGGAGTCAAAGAGCTTGTTGTACTGGTCGATATTGCGCACTGAGCGCGAGGCCAGCAGCTTGAGGCGACGTTCCATCTCGCGCACCGCGTTGCGAAGCGCATTGGCGGCGAGCTTGGGCTCGGTGATGATCGGCGTGAAGAGGTGCGGGATCCCCTCGTACATGCCCAGCTCGACACGCTTCGGGTCGACCAGGATCATGCGTACCTGCTCCGGTGTCGTTTTAAAGAGCACGGACATGATCATGGCGTTGATCGCCACCGATTTGCCGCTGCCCGTCGAGCCGGCGATGAGCACATGCGGCATGGTGGCGAGATCGGCGGTGACGATGCGGCCGTTGATGTCCTTGCCCATGGCGAGCGGCAGCTTGAATTTGGTTTGCGCGAAGGTGCCGTCTTCGACCACATCACGCAGCCAGATGGTTTCGCGGGTGGAGTTCGGCACCTGGATGCCGACGGTGCTCTTGCCGGCCATGCGCTCGATGAGAATGCTCTCCGCGGCCATTGCTAGACAGAGGTCGTCGGCAAGGCCGGTGACGCGCGAGTATTTGACGCCGGCTTCGGGGCGGAACTCGAAGGTGGTGACGACCGGGCCAGGATTGATCTGCGTGACCTGCCCGGTCACGTCAAACTCAGCGCACTTCTCCACCAGCACCTTTGCCTCTTCGCGCAGCTCGTCCTCGCGGATGATCTGCTGATCCTCGGAGCGGTGCAGGAGCGTGCTGGGCGGCAGGCGGTAGCCGGAGACGGCGCGCGGCGTCAGCGTCACCGGGTGCGCGTCCGCATCGGCGCGTTCGCCGATGGAGATGCTGTCGTCGTCCTCGCCCACGTCTTCGGGTGCGGGTTCCTCCCAGCGATGGCGATCGATGGCGTTCGCACGCGCGGCAGGCTGCGGCTCAGGCTCGGGATCGGGCACGGTGGCGCGGGGAATCTGCGTCCAGAGTGACGGCTTCGGAGCCGGCTCTTCGAGATACGCCGCGTCCTCCGGAGAAGCCGGCGCTCCGGTTTCGGCAAAGGCGGAACGGCGCGAGGCAGGTATGTCCTCGTCTTCCACGCGCTCAGGGCGATGCAACACGCGGCTTAGCCAGCTGCTACGCGGCTGGGCCGGAGCGGGGTCGTTCCGAGCAGCTCGCGCGGCGGCATTGCGGGAGACCGCAGCTTTCTGCTGTGCACGGATGGCTCGGTCAGCCGAACGGGCCGCACTCTTCTTGCGACGGCGGAGCTGCCAGTTCTTCCAGCGATCGCGCCACGCGTAGACGAAGGCGAAGCGCACGGCGAGCCAGTGGCGAAGGTTGCCGAAGGAGAATGCGGTGGATAACAGGACCGCTATGAGCAGGAGGGTCGCAACCAGCACGCAGGTGCCGGGATAGTTCAGCAGGGCGGTCATGCCGTCGACCAGCAGACGGCCGAGGACACCCTCAACCGGTATCGCGCCAAGCCAGTGCATGTGGCCGGGCAAGAGACCAAAGACCGCCGGGGTGATGAAGAGGAAGAGCGCGAAGCCCGCGACCTTCGACATGGGCGCGCCGACCGCGCGAGAGCGAATCCAGCTGATGCCGAGCAGGCCGAGCATCAGCGGAAGGCAGAAGGCAGCGAAGCCTTCGAACTGGAAGAGCAGATCGCTGAGCGTGGCGCCGAAGATGCCTGCCCAGTTATGCGCGACCGCGGAGCCGACGGTGTTGAGGGAGGGGTCCGTGGGCCGGTAGGAGACCAGGGAGAGGACAAGGAGGCCGGCCATGGCAATCAGCGAGACGCCGACCAGCTCATTGAGTCTGCGATTGCCGGTGGGGGTAAGGGCGACCTTGAGTGGCTTCATGGCTTTCAACGAAGGACGCGAAACAACGCCCGCCCATTGTGAGAATGGACCGAGAGCCGACACGCCAGAGCAACTCTCATTGTCGCAAAGCACGAGAGCAGGAATCGAGCGAAAGCGGCACCGGGAATCGAGGTCGCCACGGGAACTCGCCGTCCGGGGCACCTGCGCCTGCGGCGCCCGCGGTGGGATTCGCTCCCTTTGGTCGCT
Organism: Acidobacteriaceae bacterium; assembly: GCA_035938355.1. Classification (GTDB taxonomy): domain Bacteria; phylum Acidobacteriota; class Terriglobia; order Terriglobales; family Acidobacteriaceae; genus KBS-83. Next base: position 276 of record DASZGZ010000070.1, on the reverse strand, counting down.
CACGCCAGGTTTGGGCGGTTGGCCCTGGCAGCTCGCTCAGAGCAGATCCAGCTCCCAGGTTTGGGCAACGAGGTCTTTGCCGAAGCTGTGATGGGGCTCCTCGTGGACGAGCTGGAAGCCGGCCTGCTGGTAAATGCGGTGCGCGGCGGTGAGGATGCTCTGGGTCCACAGGGTGATCTTCCGGTAGCCGGCTTCGCGGGCGAAGCGGACGCATTCTGCTACCAGCGCGTGACCAAGGCCCATGCCGCGGGCCGAGGGTTCCACCAGCAGGAGACG
>DASZGZ010000069.1:0-3408 GCA_035938355.1 Acidobacteriaceae bacterium | reverse complement strand
CACCGATGCGAGAAACTGCCGCCGCGTGACACCCAACGCCTTCGAGATCGCATCCGCACGCGACAGAGCTACTTGATTAGCCGCAATGCTCGCCTTGGGCAAGGGCTTCGGCGCGAACTCGCCGTTGGTCGTGGTATCGATTTTGACCGGCAGTTTGCCGCCGGGCGCGCCATTGTCGCGGTCGTTCATCGAGCGCCCCTCCCCCGATCATACGCTGGGGATTTCCAGGCCCGCGTCAGCCTAGCGCTCAGTCAGGGTGATCGCCATACTGCGGCGCTTTCAGGGGCCATTCGGGAGCAGTTCCGAGTATTCCGAACGCCAGCGCTAACGCTGCTGCAGGCATCAATGCCGCACTATGGGCGTCAGTCGAGGCCAGCTGCCGGACACCCAACGAAACGGCCGCTTTGTGGAGAATTGAGCCAACAGCTTGAGAGGCCGGAACTGGCCGCATCCAGTCACGGCTGCACCCGTTCGCCTTCCATCCTGACCTGTATAGGCCCCCTGATCTGGCGCCCGCTCGCGTCGAAGAACGTGGCGCTTGCCGTACCGTCGAACGCATTGCCACTGACCTTGAGTCTGAACGAGATCTCGCCTCGAGTGGCGAACTGGCGGGTGGTTCGGTCTGCCGTGATCTCCACCACCTTCCCCCTATACTCGTCACCAACGGCCCGCCAGAGGCCCATGAGGTTGCTGTCACTCGTATTGGGATCCCCAGCGTCGGGGTTGGATTGCTCAACGGTTCCGTCGGAATGAAACACAAACATGTGCAGCGGAAACGGCGCATCGGGAATCTTCACAACCCAAGCCCCGACAACTCCGGGCGAAGCTCCTTCGCCATTGGGGGCTTCGTGGCAGCTCGCGAGGCATAGCGCCACAACGCCAATCGCGCCAAGCCTCTTCTGCACAGTCGTCACTCCTCGGCAGCAGATCCGAGTACCCCAATCCAGCGTCCGCTTAGGGAGAGTCTAGCCGTTTAGGGTAACTGACCGCTCGTGGGCCGCCTGCTGCCGGATTGCCCTCGCGATTGCGGACAGTCGGCACCAAACCCGAGGGGCGTCGGCAAAGGTCGCTTGTTGACCCATCAGCGCCAGTGGGCCTGCTCGAAAGGAGTCACTCAGAACGGCCGGAGCAGACGTTCAGGCGGCACGCCAGGAAAGCATTCCGCTCCGGAGCCGAATCAAGCGGGGCCCACAATAGTCGCCGTGAGGCAGTCATGTCGATGCGCGCTGAGCGCGTTGCATCGTTCGCCTGCGGTGCATGAGAGTGAAGAGCGGGTAGCTCATCACCAAGACGCCGACGGCGAGCAAGCTCGGACGAGGATTGCCGAAGAGGAAAGCCGTGAGTAACGCCGCGGCGGTGAGCAATACACAGCTCGGGATCCAAGGGTATCCGAAAGCACGATAGGGACGTGGCAGGTTCGGTTCGCGGCGGCGCAGTACGAACAGCGACCCGTTACACAGCAGATCAAGGAATGCAGTCAGAAATGCCGTCGCGGCAAACAGGATTTCGAAACTGCTGAGCAAGGAAAAGATCGCGGCGATACCGGCGCTCAGCCAAAGGGCCTTCAACGGCACCCCCTGTCGCGTGACAAAGGTGCCAAAACCGAGGAACAGGCCATCGCGGCTCATGCCGTAAAGGATGCGCGGCGCCAACAACATCCCGGTGTTAACTATCCCGATCGCCGAGACAAAGGCCAGCAGCGCCACTCCGGTTCTGGCCGCAGGTCCGTACACCCGTGCCAGGGCGTCGGCCGCTGCCAGTTTGGAGCCACCCATTTCCTCGGGTGACAGAACGTGCAGGAGCGCGACATTGACCGCCAGATAAACTGCCATGACCAGGAGCACGCCGTACAACAGTGACCGAGGGACTGTCCGGCCCGGCTCGGTCGTCTCCTCCATGAAATAGCAACCGGCGTTGTAACCTCCGTACACCTCCAGAACAATCTGCATCGAGACGATGATGGCGACGATGCTCGCGCCGTGACTGGCCATCGTTACGCCCGCGGAAGTGGACTTGCCCGAGTAGGTGAAAGCCGCCACGACCAGCACTGCCAGCAATAGCACCTTAAGCAGGCTCATGAGCTGCTGCACCGTGCTGCTGGTGCGCAGGCCCAGCGAATTGAGTGCCGCAAGCAAGACGATCAACCCCGGCGCCAGCAAATTCTCGTGTCCCGCCAAGGGCGGCATCGCTTGAGCCAGGAACTCGCTCCCCGCGATCGTCAGGCCCGCTATAGAGATGGTCTGGATGCCAAAATCGCTCCAGCCGCATACGAAGCCGAAGTAATCGCCGAAACCTCTGCGCACGAACACATACGGTCCGCCCGCCTTCGGTATAGCGGTGGCAAGTTCTGCCAACGTGTTGACGGCCATCAACACGTACACTCCGATGCAGCCCCAGACCAAGTAAATGAGCACCGGTTCGCCCAGGCGTCCGGCGGTGGGACCGGTCGTGCGCAAGATCCCCACACCCACCATGTCTCCAACGACCACCGCGACTCCAAAGCCGAGCCCGAGGATGCGCAGCAAGTGGCGGTTGGTTTGCACGGTTGCGGCTACTGCTGACATTGAGTGCTCGCAAAAAGTGGTGGTCCGAACTGGCTTGACCTTACTCCGGGCTGGGAATCGATGCCTGCGAACTTTGTTGCTGCAGCGCGCCAGACACCCGGCAGGGATCGCCGGGCCAGCAGCCTGACACTGCTCGTCGCGCGGTCAGATTTACGTCCTGCGATAGCGGAACCGACGATAGGTGTTTCGCAAGTGTTCGGTGACCAACCAGCCGCGCTGGCTTCCGGATGCCCTGATGTCCGCTTCGGAGGATTGAGGCACCAAACCGCGGATGACCGGACGTGGGCCGGCAGTTGCCTGTCGGTGCCTCGATGGTCCGAATTCGTGGCTTACGACGGCTCCTGACCCCTTCAGCGACATTCCGATCGCTCGTTAACGGACAGTCAGAAATGACGCAGCGGACACTCGGGCTGGACTTGGCGCTGCTCGCCCTGGCAACCATCTGGCGTGCACAGAATCAGGCCCTCGACGTGATCGCCTGATAAGATTCGGCGCAGGAGTCGCAACAGCAACAACACAGATGACCACGCCTGCGTACACCTCCGACACTGGGCGACGCGGCGGCCGACTGCTACGAATACTCGGAGTCGGCTTCGGGATCGCTGTCGGCGTTGGCGCCACAATCGGAGGTGGCATCCTGCGGACTCCGGGTGAAGTCGCCGGGTACATGGGCACCGCAGGGCTGACTTCTGCGATCTGGCTCGTGGGTGGCGTGTACACGCTGCTGTGCAGCGGTGCCGTGAGCGAGCTTGCCACCATGCTGCCGCGCGCGGGTGGCTGGTACGTGTACTCCGAGCGAGCCTTCGGCAAGCGCGTCGGATTCGTTGTTGGCTGCTGCGATTGG
>DASZGZ010000068.1:0-12256 GCA_035938355.1 Acidobacteriaceae bacterium | reverse complement strand
GATGATGTCTCAAAAGTTCGTCCCGACCTCGCGAGGCTAGGTGTGCAGGCAGCGTTCGTTCACCTTGGCTCGCCCGAGCGGGCGAAGCCCTACTTCGACTACTACAATCTTTCCGATGTGGAGCGCGTCAGCAACCCCGACGGCTCGCTCTACAGCGACCCCGTCTTCGCACTGGCACGCGTTAGCTTTTGGCAGCTCTTCCGGCCGGCAGTCTGGATCGGGTGGCTGCGAGGCGCAATCTTTAAATACCGCATCGGCCTCCTCAAAGAAGACATCCAGCAGATGCCCGGCGTTTTCTTGTTAAAGGATCGTGTAATCGCGAACCTTTACCGGCATCGCACCATAGCCGACCGGCCGGATTACCTTGCAGTTGCCGGCGTACGGAAGTAGCTCAGACGTGCCGCAGCGGCTGTGCTCGCGACTACAGGCTCAATGAAGGCGCAGATGTCGGGAAATGGGCAATTCCAATTGACACGGCGCGAGAGATACGTGCACGCGTACTGCACAGAAATCCCGCTTTCGGACTGTAGCGGAAAATGTAGCGGGTGCCGGTTTAGAAGCGCTTGTTTCGCCTGAGACGGTCCGCTCGGAAAGTGCCGTAAATACTAGCGAATCCAAGCGGAGCGAAATCAGCCAAAATTGCCCGGCGGAGATTATGAGTCCCCTGCTCTAACCGTTGAGCTATGGGCCCTTCAATGACTTACGGCATCCACCCGCGTCAGTGTAGCGGATACGCGGCCGCACTCCTCTCCTGCGCAGAGCGCCGCTTGGCGGCGGGCTCTGATGGTCCCGGGCGTAGGATGAATTCCGTTGCGGTACCACCATGGTATCGCGCCCCAGCGATCGTGTGCTGATGAGCCTTTCCGCTCAATTTGCCCAGCCGTGGGAACGATGCGAGGGCGAATGGAACCCTCTCTCATAAAGACCCGTCATGGATGTGCCAGCCTGGTCTGCCACGATCTGTCTGTTATGAAGATGAGGCGACGCGTTAGTCTGGATGCCCTTCGTCCGATGCTTCCACTCCAGACTCTCGCGATCTTTTGTCTAATCTCCCCGGGCCTCGCCGCCGGTCAGGACGTCGCCGTCAACGGCATAAAACTCGGCATGACACTTCAGGAAGCGCAGGCGAAACTTCCTCCGGACATGCACATCTCGACGCCGAGGACAGAATTCCCACCGCAGTTCACCACTGTTTTTTCTCAAAGAATCCCGTTCACGGGCAGCGACATCGACGACGAAGCCTTCACCATCGAAGCAGTCGACGGCAATGTCGCCTACGTCAAACAGATCATTACGTACTCGCCGGCCAGGGCGATCGATAGACAGGAATTCCAGCAATCACTAGTTCCGAAGTATGGGCCCATGAGCCCGTATCCGCCGAATGTCACGCCCGCTGTGTTTCCTATCTGGTCATGGGACCGGAATGGAAAGCTGGCAGCGAACGGAGATGTTTGTCCGGGAGGTCTGGTTTTGGCAAACGGCGCATCCGGCTTATATCGGCCTGCGATGATAACGTCAGTTCCCGCAAATCAGGATCTGCCAGGTTGTCACGTGGTTCTTTCCGTCCTATTCGACAGGCGTACCGACAGCATTCCTTTTTCCAAGCTAGATTGGGTTGAACTTACGTTGTCCGACAACAGTCGGTTTTTCGGCGCGACTGCAACGAACAAATCGGAACAGATGAAGTGACGCGAATCCGGGCGGCGGCCGTCACTTCACACTGGTCACCTCTCCCGTCGTATCGTCTAACAGCACCACGCTGCCATTTTGCGGAAAGCTTTGGCTGAAGTCGAACATATTGCTGAGCGTGCCCGCGACGCTGTCGAATGAGCCGCCACCGATGCGTTCGCCCGAAAGGAAGATATCCTCGATAAATCGCACGATGGAAGTCTGATCGGTAAGGGTGGAATCGATGTAATTTTTCTTTGCCCAGGGCGAGATGACCAGCAGCGGCAGGCGCGGTCCGTAACCGCACCGCCCCTGCGCGTGCAGGGTGCCCACGGCCACGCCAGGCAAGGCGTTCGCATCACTGGCAGTGGAACTGCCGCAAGCACTCGCTCCATTCAGCGTATCGAGCGCGGTCGCGGATCCGTTCACAATGTTCATCACGTGGTCGTACCAGCCATCCGAATCGTCATAGGCGATGATGATGGCGGTGCGCGACCAGAACTGCGACTGTTCAATCGCATTCACAATGTCAACAACCAGCTTCTGCTCATCGAGAGGATCCGAAAATCCGGGATGCGCATCCTGATACGCCGGCGCCTTCAGGAAACTAACGGCAGGCATGTTGCCCGCTGCCATCGCATCCGTGAAGTCGTGCATGTCGTACTGGTGGTTCGCGACATCGGAGTTCGTTCCGATGGCGGCAATGGAAGTTGGGCGCGTGTGCTTCAGGTTTTGCGTTGTCGCATAGAACTGGAACGGCTCTTCCTCCGGATCGTAGTCGCGAGAGATGTAATGCGTCACCACCGAGGTCGTCGTACGCGTGCATCCCTTCGTTCCGTTCGGATTCCGGATGGTGAGATCGAAACCGCCCTGGAACCATCCCCAACTCACGTCGGCAGACGTAAGAAGATCGCCGATATTTTTGCCGGTCATGGAGATGAGAGCCGCCTTTGGATACGAACAAACATCGCCGTTCGGATCAGCATCGCTCACCAGCGTAAGGCCGCCTTTGCCATCGTCGACGACAGCTGGGCTGGCGTTTTGAAACGGCGTCACACCATTCGTCTGTCCAGAAACCAGGTTGACCGCACCCACTGTGGACGGCCCGAAGGTGGTGCCGAATGAGTGGTCATTCAGCGCATAATGCTGCGCGTAGTTCCATAGCGCCGTCACGGTGTTGCCGTCGTAATAGCCCATGCTCAGTCCCTTAGTGGCAGCGACAGAACTGGCGCCCGTGCTGACTGCCAGCGTCGCCGAATCCGCCCTGCCGACGGCATAGGGGAATAGGTCCATCGCGCCGTTGTCGAAGGCGGTCTGTTCCGGCCTGTAGCCATGGTTCTGATCCGCAGTTGCGGCCTGGGAGCGGTTGAGGCGGAATGGATCGGTTGCTCCGGTTCCATTCTTTGGATTTCGTGCGTTGGGATTTGCAGTAAGCAGCATGCCGTGCAGACCGTCCGGAGACGGCGTTCCAGCAACAGCGCTGAAAGGGGGCTCACCAGGCAGGTTGGCCGCTACCGGATAGGTTCCGAAGTAGTGATCGAAGGAGATGTTTTCGTTGAAAATCACCACGACGTGTTTGATAGCCGTAGACGCCATGCCCGAGCCCGAACCTGCGCCGGAAACCGACTGGCTGTTCTGCATTCCACTTGAGCAAGCACTCAGAATAATCAGGGGTGAAAGAACGCCGGGCAGGATAATTCGAAGCATAGCCGCACCATGGACTAATCAGAGATGCATCTCTTTCGACGGGGCAACATCGGGAAACGCTAGCCGATCCCGACAAATGCTTTAGCGGCTGAGAAAGTGATTTGGCTGGAATCTTGACTCCCAGCGACAACCAGCTTTGCGTTTCCGTACAGCGCCGCTTTTCCTGGCCTTTGCCGCGCCGAACCAGCGTACCTGCCGAACGGTATACACTAGCGCGTTCCGCAATCTATCACACAGGGCGGCACGCACGAACCCATGCAGCGACGCGATCTCCTGAAATTTGCCGCCCTGGGCGCCGGCGCCACAGCCGCGCAGCGCGCTCTTGGCGGCACTCTTTTGGCCCCCGACGCTCCCATCCCCAGCGTGCGCCACGTTCTGGTCGTCTTCAAATGCCATCTCGACGTCGGCTTTACCGACACCCAGGCCGCCGTCATGCAGAAGTACTTCAACGTGTACTATCCCCAGGCCATCGAAACCGGCGCCGTGCTCCGCCGTTCGGGAGCCGATCGCTACACCTGGACGACAGGCTCATGGCTGCTCTACGAATATCTGGAGCAGGCAACGCCAGAACAACGCCGCGCCATGGAGCAGGCGGTCGCCGCAGGCGACATCAGCTGGCATGCGCTACCCTTCAGCTGGCAGACGGAGATGCTTGACCGTCCCATGATCGACGGAGCGCTTGGGTTCTCGCGCTCGCTCGATGCGCGTTTCGGCCACAAGACAATCGCGGCAAAGATGACGGACGTGCCTGGCCATACACGCGGCATCATCGCACCGCTGGCCGCCGCTGGTATCTCGCTGCTGGATATCGGCGTCAACGCGGCAAGCACGCCTCCCGATGTTCCCGATGTCTTCCTGTGGACGAGCACGGACGGCAGCACGTTGCCAATGATCTACCACCGCCACGACTATGGCGGTACCGTCGTATTGCCGGGGACGGACACCGCTTTCTCGATGGAGATGCGCGGCGACAATGAGGGCCCGCACACCCAGGAAGAGATTCGAGCGATCTATGCGCGCCTCCGCCAGCAGTTTCCCGGCGCCACTGTCGTGGCCGCAACCCTCAGCGATGTTGCCGCCGCGCTGGCCCCTGCACGCGACAAACTTCCCGTCGTTACCGACGAGATCGGGGACACCTGGATCTATGGCATCCCCAGCGATCCGCCGAAGGTAGCGCGCTACCGCGAGGCCGCACGTCTGCGCCAGGAATGGATCGCTCAAAAGATGCTTGACGTGGGCGGCGACGTCGACCGGTCACTACTGCGGCGTATGACTCTCTCGATTGAACACACCTGGGGCACCGACACGAAGCGATATCTTGACCATGATCACTACAAGCCTGCAGACCTGAACGCTGTCCTCGGCACCACCGGCTACCGCACCATGGAAGCAAGCTGGAAGGAAAAGCGCGACGATCTCAGCGACGGTGTCGGCCGTCTGCCGGCGCCTCTGCGCGTCGCCATGGAGCAGCGGCTTGAGACGCTGAACGTCACCCCTCCGAGCCCGGTCGGCATGCACCCGCGATCCGCCTCGCATGTCCTCGAGACGGCGCACTTCCGCATCGCCCTCGATCCGCGCACGGGTGCCATCATTGCGCTCGTCAACAAAGCCACCCAGCGCGCATGGGCCTCGCCCAAGAATCCGCTCGCCCTCTTTACCTACCAGACGCTGGGCCCACAAGCGTACGACGCCTTCATCGCTGCTTACCTGAAAGTAAAAACCTGGTGGGGACCGCAGGATTTCGGCAAGCCCAACATCGCGCATTTCGGCGCAACCAGCCGGGAGTGGCATCCTGTTCTGCGCCAGTGCTGGGTGAGCGAGGACACGCAAAAGCACCGCCTGCTGGCCGAGCTGGCCATCGACGATTCTGCGAGTGCAGAAGCAGGTTTCGTCGCGTGGCCCTCGTCGCTCTACCTCGACATCACCATGCCAAAGGCAACGCCACAGCTACAGATACGATTCACCACTCTCGGCAAGCAGCAGAACCGCCTGCCGGAGGCCATGTGGCTCACCTTCCACCCCATCACCAGCGGCGCGCAGGGATGGGAGCTCGATAAAGTGGGCCAGCCAGTGCGCCCGGCAGACGTTGTTCGCGGTGGTGGCCGAAGCATGCATGCTATATCGGAGCGCCTGCGCTACCGCGGCACCGAAGGCACCTTCGAGCTGGCGACGCTCGATGCACCCATCGTCGCGCTCGGTGCGCGGTCGCCACTCGACTTCTCGCTCGAATTGCCCACCATGGAGGACGGCATTCACATCGGCCTCTACAACAACGCCTGGGGCACCAACTATCCGCAGTGGTGCGGCGGCGACTGGATGTACCGATTCACTCTGACGGCATAGCATTGGCACGACGCCGCGCCATAATCATTACAGTCCTGCATGCCCGCGTACCCCATCCCCACCATGCATAACGAAGAGACTTGCGATGTGCTCGTACTCGGCGCGGGAGCGGCCGGGCTCATGGCTGCCATAACTGCTGGCCAGCGCGGCCGCCGCGTCCTCGTTCTCGACCGCGCAGACCGCATCGGCAAAAAGATCCTCATCTCCGGCGGCGGTCGTTGCAATTTCACGAATCTCAACTGCACGGCCGATGCCTTTCTCTCCGCGAATCCCCACTTCGCCCGATCCGCTCTCGCCCGATACACGCCGCATGACTTCATCGCACTGGTCGAGAAGCATCGCATCTCCTATCACGAGAAAACTTTGGGCCAGCTCTTCTGCGACCGCTCCGCTCGCGACATCGTGGCCATGCTGGAAGCGGAGTGCCGAGACGCCGGCGTTCGTATTGTTCTCAATCAGGACATCACTGAGGTTCGTCACAACGAAGGCTTCGTCGTCCATACCACGTCGGCGAACTATCGTGCCGGCGCACTCGTCGTCGCCACTGGCGGCCTCTCCATTCCAAAGATTGGCGCAACGGATCTCGCTTATCGCATCGCTGCGCAATTCGGTCTTGCCCTCGAGGCACTCCGGCCGGCGCTGGTTCCGCTCACCTGGCAGCCGCAGGACAGCGCGCGCTATGCCGACCTCACCGGTCTCTCCACCGAGGTCATCGCAGCCGACGGCAGGACACGCTTTCGCGAAAAGCTTCTCTTCACGCACCGCGGCCTCAGCGGACCGGCCATTCTCCAGATCTCATCGTATTGGCAGCCGGGAGCTTCCATCACCATCGACCTGGCGCCGGGACAGGACTGCACCGCTCCCCTCCGCGCGCAGGCCGGCGGCCGCGATGCCGCAGCCTTCCGGGCGGCATTGCGCGCCGTTCTGCCGCACCGCCTCGCAGACAGATGGGCCGCACTTCACTCGCCTTCCGCATGGAACAATGCGTCGCTCCTCGAGGCGGAAGAACGCCTGCATCGCTGGCAGGTCGCACCCGCCGGCAGCGAGGGCTACGCCAAGGCCGAGGTCACCGCCGGCGGCATCTCCACCGCCGAGCTCTCCGCCCGGACCATGGAAAGCCTACGCGTCCCTGGCCTCTACTTCATCGGAGAGGCCGTGGATGTAACAGGACACCTTGGTGGTTACAATTTCCAGTGGGCGTGGGCTTCCGGCGCCGCAGCCGGTCACGCCGTCTGACTCCAGCGCTTCAGCTTGTCGGGTTCAGCCAGCCGCCATCGTTCTCCATCATTTTCGCCGCACTCTCCGGGCCCCATGTGCCGGGCTTATACGTCTGCACGGGCGGCAGGTTTTTCAGCAGAGGGTCCAGAATGCGCCAGGCTTCCTCCACATAATCGACACGAGCAAAACGCATCTGGTTGCCCGCAATGGCGTCGGCCAGCAGCTCCTCATACGGCAGTATGTCTTCCGGAGTCGCGTGCTGCGTCGCGATCATCTCGACCGGGACGCCGCGGGGAGTTTCACCCGGCATGCGCACGTGCGCGCTCAGACCGATCGTCATGTCGGGGCTCACCCGGAAGCGCACATAATTCGGGGGCAATGGATCTCTCAAGAAGACGTCGGGATGCCGCCGCAGTCGCGCCACCACTTCTGTAGCGGTTACCGGCAGCGATTTTCCGGTGCGGATGAAGAACGGCACGTCCTTCCAGCGCCAGCTATTGATACACACCTTCAGCGCGACATATGTCTCCACCTGGGAGTTCGGCTTCACCCCGGGCTCTTGGAGATAACCCTCGAACTGGCCCCGCACCACCTCCTTTGGCTCCAGGCACTGCACGCCTTTCAGCACCTTCGTCCGCTCGTCGCGCAGCGCCTCAGCCCCTGAGCCAATGGGAGGCTCCATCGCAACGTTGCTCAGCAATTGCATCAGGTGATTCTGCAGCACATCGCGAATCGCCCCGGTTTCGTCATAGAAGGCGCCGCGGCCCTGTATGCCGAATCCTTCCGCCATCGTGATCTGCACACTTTCCACGTAGTGCCGGTTCCAGATCGGTTCCAGGAAGGAGTTGTTGAAGCGGAAGAAGATCAAGTTCTGGACTGCGTTTTTGCCCAGGTAGTGATCGATGCGGAAGACATCCTTCTCCTCGAAGACCTTGCGTACGATCGCGTTCAGCTTCATCGCCGATTCCAGGTCATGTCCGAACGGCTTCTCGATGACGACGCGCGCACCGTCGGCGCAACCGGATTGCTTCAATTGCTCCAGCACCTCGCCGAACAGGCTCGGCGGTATCGCCAGGTAGTGCAGCGGATGTTGTGCGGTCCCCAGCTCTTTGCGCACCTGTCGGAAGGTCGCAATGTCGCCATAGTCGCCGTCCACATATCGCAGCAGGGCCATCAGCTTGTCGAAGCCTTCCGGATCCACGCCACCGTGCGTCTCCAGACTCTCGCGAGCACGCTTCTTCAGATCATCCAGCGTCCATCCCGACTTCGCCACGCCAATCACTGGCCCTTTCAGCTTGTCGCGCTTCGCCAGCCGCTGCAGCGATGGAAAGATCTGCTTGTAAGCCAAATCACCCGTCGCACCAAAGAACACCAGGGCATCAGATACCGGTTCCATCGCTTGCCTCTCCTCTCATCTTCGTCTCGTTCCAGGTGGCCGTCCGCTTGGGCTTCCGGCTGCATCATACGCACCCGGCCAATCGTCTGGCTCTATCCATGATGCCATCGGGGCATTTCGGATTCGTCCACAGTCCTGCACACTGAAGCAGGTTCTCATAGCTGTCCCCTCGTAGCGACCGAGACAAACGTAGATCATTTCTCAGGATGAGGCAGCTACGCGTAAAAATGCCGTGAAGTGTTGCCAGGGGATTGCTGCTGCTCCTCAGCCATCGATGCCGCGACAGGTACAATCCGTGGAACAGCTCCCCAGGGAACCGCGACGATCCCCTCCTGCCATGCGACTCCTTCACGTCATCGCCTCCATCCGCGCCGCTGGTGGTGGCCCCGCAGAAGCCGTCCGAAGCCTCTCTGCCGTGCACCTGCGCAACGGCCATTCCATCGAGGTCGCATCGCTTGACGATCCCGCGGGGGAGGAGGTCCGCAGCTTTCCGCTGCCCCTGCACGCTCTCGGACCCGGACGCAACACCTATTCCTTCGCGCCGGCTTTCGTGCCCTGGCTGCGCCAGAACCGCGCCCGCTATGACGCCGTCATCGTCAATGGCCTCTGGCAGTATCACAGTTTTGGTGCATGGCGCGCCCTCCGCGGCACCGCCACTCCCTATTACGTCTTCCCCCACGGGATGCTCGATCCCTGGTTCAAACGCACCTACCCTCTCAAGCACCTGAAAAAATCGCTCTACTGGCCATGGGCAGACTACCGCGTTCTGCGTGACGCGAGCGCCGTCCTGTTCACCTGTGAGGCAGAGAAGCTGCTCGCGCCCAACTCGTTCGCACTCTACCGCGCACATCCCGTGGTCACTGGACTCGGCACAACACCCCCGCCACCGGGCGTGGACACAACCGCCTTTTTCGACCGCTACCCTGATCTGCGCGGTAAACGGCTCATGCTCTTCATGGGCCGCCTGCACCCCAAGAAGGGCTGCGATCTGCTGGTCGACGCCTACGCCGCCACCATGGCGAAGGATCCGGCATGGCGCCTCGTCTTCGCCGGCCCCGACGACTTCAACTGGCAGCAAACCCTCTTAGCACGCGCCAATGGGCTGGGTATCGCCGATCGCGTCGTCTGGACCGGTATGCTGCGCGACAGGCTGAAATGGAGTGCGCTCGCAGCCGCAGAGGTATTCGCACTCCCCTCACATCAAGAGAACTTCGGCATCGCGGTCGCCGAATCGCTCGCCTGCGCGGTCCCTGTCCTCATCTCCCGAGAGGTCAACATCTGGCGCGAAATCGAAGCAGCGAACGCAGGCTTCGTCGCCGCGGACACCGTCGCCGGAACCACGAGTCTCCTCACCCAATGGCAACAACTATCAGAGCCAGAGCGCAGCGCTATGCGGCAGAATGCGCGTCAATGCTTCCAGGAACACTTCGACATCGAGCACAGCGCCGCACGCCTACTGGAAGTGATTGAAGCAACGCTGACGAAGGCCGTGCATCCTCAGCCGCTGACGTGCTGAATCGGCTGCGCTGAATGGGGGAGCGACGCACATCAAGCGTTGGGACATGGGTCAGTGAATCCGACAGAACGCGCCGCGGACCCGTCGCCCGTACGTCCGCTCCCTAACGCGTATCCGCCTCGTTCCACAGAAACGACAAGATGTCCGTTTCGTCCTGAATCTGCTGCGTCACCGAAACCCCCGAGCTGTGGCCGCCCTTTAGGCTGTAGTGCAGCAGGATCGGACGATCGCTACCGGTTGCGGCCTGCATCGCCGCCGTCATCTTGCGCGCGTGCAGCGGGTCGACGCGGGTGTCGTTGTCACCGGAAAAAAACATGATCGCGGGATACTTTGTCCCCTGCTTCACGTTCTGATACGGCGAGTATGCGCGAATGTACTTGTAGTCAGCCGCGTTGTCGGCCGAGCCGTATTCCGTCGTCCACAGCCGCCCGAATTCGAAGTTCTGGTAACGAAGCATGTCCAGCAACGGATACCCGCACACGATGGCGCCATAGAGCTCCGGATGCTGCGTCATCGCTGCGCCCATCAGCAATCCGCCGTTCGACCGGCCCCAGATCGCGAGGTTCGCCGGGTCCGTGTACTTCTCGTCGATCAGGTAGCGAGTCGCCGCGAAGAAATCATCGAAAACATTCTGTTTGTTCGCAAACATGCCGGCCTTGTGCCAGTCCTCTCCGTACTCGCCACCGCCGCGCAGGTTCGGCACGGCAAACCAGCCGCCCTGCTCAAGCCACCATGCATACATCGGGTTCCATGCCGGCGTCATGCTGACGTTGAAGCCTCCGTAGCCGGTCATCAGCAGAGGGGTCTTGCCATTCCGCGGCAGGCCTTTCTTGCCCGCGATGAACATCGGCACCTGCGTCCCATCCTTCGAGTTCAGGAAGACCTGTCGTACCTCGTAGCGGTCGGGATGAAACGGCACCCTCGGTTGCGCGAACACGCTGGTCGAGCCCGTATCCGCCTCGTAGCGATAGATAGTCGGCGGCACGTTGAACGAATTGAAGCTGTAGAATCCCTCCTTCACCAGGGGCCGGCCGTATGGCACCGTCGCGCTTCCGATGCCGGGCAGCTTCAACGATTCCTCCGGTCTGCCGTCAAGCGAGTAGATCGAGATCTCGTTCTTCACATCGACCAGCCGCTCGACAAACAGCTTTCCGCCCAGCACCGTTGAGGCCTCGATCACATCCTTTGCCTCCGGGACCACCGTCTGCCACTGCTGGGGCGGCGTATCAGGATCGGCGCGCAAGATGCGGCGCTTCGACGCTCCCATGTCCGTCTCCACCAGAAACGCATCTGTTCCCGTGTCAATCAGATTGAACCGGTTGTCGATCCCATAGATCAGCGGAATGACCGGCCCGTCCGGCTGTCGCAGGTCCTTCAGCAGGATGTCCTCCCGCTTCGCTGGAACCCCGCGCCCAATACTCAGAATCAGCCAATGACCGTTGTCCGAAGTGCTCACACCGATCAGGTCCAGCTCGCCCAGCGGCTCGCCCTTGTACTCCTTGCCGAAGATCACCTTGTCGTCCGCCTGCTCTGTCCTGAACGCGTGCCAGTACACGAGCGTGCCGGAATGGTGAAACACCGAGTAGTACAGCCCCTTCTTGTCCGGGCTTATCTGCACCCCCAGGTAGCGCTGGCTCGACAGATGGTCCGGCAACTCCTTCCGTGTCGCCACGTCCATCAGGTGTACTTCCTGCTCGTCTGCTCCACCCTGCCGCACGCCATACGCCAGCATCGATCCGTCGTTGGTCACGTCCAGCATGCCAACCGATGTGTTCTGGTCCGCACTCAACGCTGCGGCATCCACAAGCCGCTCATCTGCGCCGCCTGCTCCGTGGCGCACGTAGAGGGAGCCCTGGTTCTCGTTCGCAAGCCGCTTCTTGAAGAAGTACAGCTCAGCGCGCTTGGTCGGGATCGTGTAGCTTTCCACTCGCTCCAGCTTCGCCAGTTCTGCCTTGATCTCCGGCCGGATCGTCACCTGCTGCAGATAGCTCTCTGTATAGGCATTCTGCTCATCGATCCACGTTCGAGTCGCGGGATCGCGTTGCTGTTCCAGCCAGCGATAGTTGTCCGTGATCGATTCGCCGTGCAGCGTTTCCGTTAAAGGACGCTTCAGGGTCTCTGGCTCCTCAGTCAGCAACACGCCATTGCCTCCTCGCACCTGCGACGAGCCGGGAGAGGGGGTGCGCTGCACGGTAAGGACATTGTTGGTGGTGCCGTTCGCCGGATTCGCCTCCTCCCCGCCGTGCCGCTTTGCCACCTGTCCCAGATGTGAGGACGACTGCTGCTCCTGCTGCTGCGACTGTGCCATCCCCGTCACCCCCGCCACCGCACACCCCAGGACCCCCGCCACCATCCCCATCCGCAGCCCCATCCGAGCCTCCTCGTCCCCACACACATCGACAGATGGT
>DASZGZ010000067.1:0-15006 GCA_035938355.1 Acidobacteriaceae bacterium | reverse complement strand
CATCAAACTTCACATAGACCAGCGTGCCGCCCTTGAAGTCGATCCCCAGCGGAATCTTGTGCCAGAAAAAGATGGACAGCAGGCCAGCCACGCTGAAGATGAGAGAGAAGCCGAGGAAATACCACTTCTTCCCCAGCCAGTCGATCTTTACGTCGTGAAACAGTTCCACTTGAACTCCGTATACGCCGTGCCGCTCCGGCACACTGGCGAACTTTTAACGCGGACCCGGAGGCCGCAATGCTCTACTTCCTACCTAACAATCTTGTGGCCGCGCCCCGCGTCAACGTCCGCTCTACCGCCACTGCAGCCACCAGTAGCAACGCGCCAGTGGCGACGCCCAGCCCGATCAGTCCCGCCGCGGTTGCCGCGGTAACAATAGCAAGTCGCATTAGATGGAAAGCGCCTCCCCACGCTGCTTGCGGTTCCAATCCCTCGTTTCATCGTTCAAGCGAAGGCCTTACTGTTCGTGTGCCTCACCCACGTCACAAAACGTGAGCGACCGAAGGAAGCGAAGCACACAGAATGCGCCGCAGGCGCGTCCGCCCGTGCGGCCAGCACCATTAGATGGAAAGCGCCTCCCCGCGCGCCTTACGGTTCAGGATGGCGTCAAAGATCGTCCGCGACACAAAGACAGCCGTAAACAGGTTGGCGCCTAGACCGAAGACCAGCGTGACAGCAAAGCCCTTCACTGGACCGGTGCCGAAGAGAAAGAGGATGGCCGCCGAAACCATCGTCGTAACGTGCGTATCCAGAATCGTCGTCCACGCATGCGCGAAGCCCTGATCTACCGCGGCTGCCGACGATTTGCCCGCGCGAACCTCTTCCCTAATACGCTCAAAGATCAGCACATTCGAGTCCACGCCCATGCCGACCGTAAGAATCACACCGGCAATGCCGGGCAAGGTCAGCGTGGCGCCGGTGAAGCCCATGAACCCGAGCAAGATCACCAGGTTCAGGAAGAGCGCCAGATCCGCGTTGATGCCCGCGCCCCTGTAATAGATCAGCATGAAGATCATCACCGCCAGCATGCCGACGATCGACGCCGTCACACCCTTGCGGATCGAGTCGGCGCCCAGTGACGGGCCGACAGTGCGCTCTTCAAGGTAGTGGATGGAGGCCGGCAGCGCACCCGTCCGCAGCATCAGCGACAGGTCCTTGGCCTTCTGCTCGCCCAGGCCGGAGATGCGGCCCTGATCGCGGATCGCCTCCTGGATATTCGCGACCTCCTGGACCTTGTTGTCCAGCATGATCGCCATCGGCTTGTTCACGTTCTTGCTGGTGAAGTCGTAGAAGCGGTCGCCGGCAGCGCGGGTCAGGATAAAGGTCGCATCTGGTCGCCCATTTTCGTCCCGTCCCGGCTGCGCATCGCGGAAATCGGGTCCTCGGACCACAGCTACCCGCTGCAACAGGTAGTACTGGCCCTGCAATCCCTCTTCATTGCCGCCGTACGGCACCAGCTCCTGGTCGGGCGCAATCACCCCGCCGTTCGCCTGCTTCGCCGCATCCTGCGTGGCGTAAGGGCCACCCGTCACCGCATGGATCTCGAGGATCGCCGTCGACTGAATAATGTCGCGCACGCGGCCCGGATCGTCGACGCCCGGCAGCTCTACCAGGATCTGGTTCTTGCCGAGGCCGTATTCCTGCACTGTCGGCTCGGTCACGCCCAGCGAATTGATGCGGGTCGAAATGGTCTCGATCGATTGCTGCAGGGTCTTCGTCTCGAGCGTCTGCTGCTCGGTCGGCTTCAGGGTGAGCGTGAAGCCATCCGATGTGGAGCTGATGTTGTACTGCTGCCCGTATTTGGTGTCCAGCAGGTTACGCACATCGCCGGTCTTGTTCGCCGGCACACCGGAGATCTGCAGGGTCACTGGGTCGGATGGGTTTGGCTTCCCCACCGAGCCGACGGAGATACCCGCGGCCTGCAGATCGCCTTGCAGCCGGCCCACGGCGTTGTCGGTCTCCGCGGCCACGGCCTCGTCGACCATCACCTGCAGGACAAGGTGTGTGCCGCCCTTCAGGTCGAGCCCCAGACTGATGCGATTCGACAGCGCATCGCGCCACGCCTGCCCGCTGATGCCGTGAGGAATGCCGAAGATCCCGAAGATAAAGACCAGCAGGATGGCGACGATAAGGATGGTTTTACTGGTGAGATTCTTGCGCATGATTGAATCAGGTCGCCTCTACGCGGCGTTACTTGGCTTCCTCGGGTGTATTGGTGGTCACGGCCGCAATGGCCGACTTCACAACTTCAACCTTGATCCCGTCCGGGGGCAGCTTCAACTGGATCGCATCATCACGCAGCGCCACGATGGTGCCGCGCATCCCGCCGGTGGTGGTGATCTTGTCGCCGATCTTCAGGTTGTTCAGCATCTCCTGCCACATCTTCTGCTTCTTCTGGTTCGGCCGGAAGAGCAGCAGGTAGAACACGCCCACCATCAGAACGGCGGGCAGAAAGGTGACGAAGTTGGTCGGCAGCCCAGCTACGAAAACAGCGCAAAGTTCCACGAACACAGAGATCCTTCTTCCATCAAGGTGCTCCACCCCGTCGCGCCGGTTCTGGAGGCTGGCGCGGTGGCTGCAGCTTCAGTGCGGGAGCACGGGAAAGGAGCGGGTATGGCCAGGCAATCTGGAGCAGCTACCGGGCTTTCGAACCAGCACCCGGACCACTCATCCCGCCTGAGCCAAACTCCCGAAGCGGCCCCTAAACAGGCGCGCACAGGACACACAGATCGGCAGGATACCTAAGCATAAGCATCACGGAGTCTGTGGCTTGTGTCAAGGGATCGCGGGCGTTCCCCCCAAACCAATCCCCATACGAAGTTCAGCTGCACAAAGCCCCCTGCAGCAAGTCCTATCCCCCGTTGTACTTCTTCAGCCAGTCCGTGACTTCCTGCATCACGTTCAGCCGCTGCTCCCAGAGCACCGGGAAGTGCGGCGATCCCGGGTAGGTCACCATCCGGACCGTCTTGTGGTGGTCTGCCAGCAGCTGAAAGAACTCCGTGCCCTGGAAGGTCGGCACCCGCTGGTCCGCCTCGCCATGCAGGATCAGCAGCGGCGTCGTCACCTGGTTCGCGAACGCCACAGCCGAGAATTTGCGGAAGGCCTGCGGATCGTCTTCCGGCCAGCGCGCGTCGTAGTCCACCTGCGCGAGATCGCTGGTAAAGAGGAACGGCGCCCAGTCCGTGATGCCGGCGCCTTCAATCGCGGCTCGGTACCGCTTCGTCTGCGTCACCGTCCAGGACGTCATGAAGCCGCCGGCGCTCCAGCCAAAGATCGCCAGCCGCTGCGGATCGGCCCAGCCCTGCGCGATCGCGTAATCCGTCGCGCTGTCGACATCCTGATACGCCCGATCCCCAAAGTGCTGGTAGATCGCCGCGAGAAATTCCGCTCCGTACCCGGTCGACCCGCGATATTGCGGTTGCAGCACCACATAGCCCTGCGCGGCGATGACCCGGGCCAGCGGATCCAACCCAAGCTGATCGTTGGCCTCCGGGCCGCCATGCGGAAACACCAGAAACGGATACTTCTTTCCCTCCACGTAACCCGCAGGGAAGGTCGCGATGCCTTCGAGCGCGATCCCATCCTTGCTCTTCCAACGCACCACGCGCGCTGGCCCCAGCTCCACTGCGGCCAGTTGCGCATCTGCTTCGGTCGTGATCTTCCGCAGATGGTCCCCGTCGGGCACAGCCACGTCTGCGGCATGGTTTGGATCTTCGACGGTCAGCGCAATCTGATCGCTGGTGTGCGGATACATGCTCCTCGCCGGCACACCTTCGATCGTCGTCCCTTCCTTCCAGCGATAAACCGGCACCAGCGCGCCGTCACGAAACTCTTCGACGTCGTTCTGCACGCCATGTGCCACCGCAACCCACACCCGCCCCTCGGTGTCGCCCCCAAGATTGACCGTCGTTCCCCGTAGATCCGGCGTGCGGTCCGTAGCGTTTCCACCCGATGCAGGCACAGTCCACAGATGCTCCGGCGTCAGCGTCTCCGACTTTGTCGAGAGAAACGCGAGATCCTTCCCGCCATCGGCCCACGCGATCCCGCTGACCGAGTTGGGAATGTCGGTCACGTGCCGCGCGCCCTTCGCGCTGCAGGTATCGATCGCCGTCGCGACCTCGTGATGCCCGATGTGCGGCACCGGAGAGAGCACCGCCAGCGTCGATCCATCGGCGCTCCATGCGACAGTGCCATCGACCGATTGCAGATTGCTGCACCACCAGCCGCCGCCTGTGCCATCCACGTTCACGATGTACAGACTCGACTCTCCCGGCTCCTGCACGTGGCGCACGTCGGCGAGCGGATCCGGATTGCGCGGATCACCCACAACCGCAAAGTGCTTTCCGTCCGGAGACGCGGTCGCTGACGCGATCCCCCGCGGCAACAGCACTACCGTCGACGGCACGCCCGCAGCCTTGTGGTCGGCCACAGGAAAGACCGCCAGTTGACGCTGGTCCTTCACCTTCCACGCGCCATACAGGCTATGCCCATCGGCAGTAAAGCCCATCGGTGAAAAGTCTTCCTGCAGTTCGAGTTTGGCAGGGTGGCTGCCATCCGCCGCGATCGTCCACCACTCCGTATGGGTCGGGCCCTTTTCGCCGCCGAAGGTTACGCGATACAAAATGGTTCCGTCCGGAGCGACCGCCGCGGCATGCGCGCTGCGCAACGCGCTCCAGTCCTGAGCGCCAAAGGGATGCTTCGCCGCAGTCACTGCGGCGGCCTTCGGCTGCTGCGCTGTTGCCGTCGTCGCGGTTAGGAGTACCACGCCCAGCCATCCGTAAACAGCGAATCGCTTCTGCATCGACGCTCTCGCTTTCTCCTTGAGTGCGGCGAGTATAGCGAAGCAGTCCACACAGCGGACAACACGTGTCTCGTTTACGATGCCGGACAGTTCGGCGAGAGAGTGCCCTGCAGGCCTTCCTTCTCCGCAGAGAATGTCACCACCGGAGGCGCCGACCCAGTCGCGCGAGTGATGTGGAGGACATACATCGTCTCAAAATCATCCGTCGGCCACCCGGGCACCTGCGATGGATCCATCCCGTAGGAACGCAGCACCTGCCGCGCAAAGTCATATGCGTATTTGTGCTCCCACGCGATAAAAATTGTGCTGTTCGCATACTCCGGAGCAGTCACCACGCTCTGCAGACGCGCGATGTCGTCGAAGCCCACCTGCGTATTCACAGGCAGTCCCAGCTGAATCGCTGTCGGCTCGATCGTGGCCAGCGGCCGCACATACGAATAGGACTGGCTCGGGTACGAGCGCTCCCGCAGCTGGACCGAAGGGTTCGGCGCAAAGATCGCGTTGGCCCGGCCGAAGCGCCCGATCAACACCTTCGGCAGCGCAAGAGCCCGATTCAACCCCATGCAGCTGATCTGCCCCAGCCCGCCCGGCGGCTTCTCGCCATGCCGCAGGATCACGATCGTTTCACGACTCGTCCCGTTGCTGTTTGTCGAGACCGCATCCCGCCTGCAGCCGCTCGGGAACATGCACAGCACCGCAGAAATGGCCGCCCAGAGGAACGCAGGAAACAATCTGGATGCTGTTGACATGGGCACTCTGTCCTCACGTTCGTTGCGAATTGTGATGACCTATGCAATCGCAAATATTACAGATATAAGCTGGTAAAAATCGCCTTCGATGCAGGGAAGAGTCGCCTATGAGTGAACCTGGCTTTCTCAGCGCACTGCGGCAGGACCTTCGCTTCGCCGCCCGAATGCTCGCCCGGCGTCCTGGCTTTTCTGCCGCTATCGTGCTCACGGTGGCGTTCGGTATCGGCGCCAACACTGCGCTCTTCTCCGTCCTGCGCGCCGTGCTGCTGCGCCCCCTGGGTTATGGAGACCCGCAAAAACTGGTTGTCCTGACCCGCGGCGCCACCCCCATCCATGTGGACGAGTTCCGCGCCACCGCCCGCTCCTACACCGAGACCGGCGTCTTTTCCGGCGGGGCAGAACAGATGGCCCTCACCGGAAAGGGCGAGCCGGAGGTGGTCAGCGCCGCGCGCGTCTCCGCCAACTTCCTCAGCATCCTCGACATCTCGCCAGCACTCGGCCGCTCTTTTCTCTCCTCTGAAGACCGCACCGGCGGCCCGAACGTCGCAATGATCAGCACCCGCCTGTGGCAGCAGCACTTCGCTGGCGATCGCGCCGTCCTCGGCCGCGCTGTCACGCTTGCGGGAGCGCCTTACACCATCGTCGGCGTCCTTCCACCACTCTTCACCTTTCCCTTTGCAGACGCCAATACCGATGTCTGGATCACCCGGCCGATCGAGTGGTCGCTGATGCCGGTAAAGTCGCGTCCGCTGAGCCCCTACCTGCATATCTTCGGGAGGCTCAAGCCAGATGCCTCGCTCGATGACGCGAACGCAGAGCTCGTGACTCTCAATCGCCAGTACGCCACAGCGCATCCCGCGATGCTCGACGCCAAACCCTCGACGGCGGACAATCCAACGCGGGTGCGCACGCTGCAGGAATCGATCGTCGCCGATGTGCGCCTGCCTCTGCTTCTGCTAAGCGGCGCCGTTGGACTGCTGTTGTTCATCGTCTGTGCGAACGTCGCAAGCCTTCTGCTGGCTCGAGCCGCTACGCGCGCCCGCGAGTTCGCCGTCCGCGCAGCGGTGGGAGCAGGCCGCGGCCGCCTGCTACGCCAACTGCTCACCGAAAGCACACTGCTCTCCCTGCTCGGCGGCGCGTTGGGCGTCCTGCTGGCATGGGCGGCTCTGCGCAGCATCCGCACCGCGACCGCGCGACCTCGGCGTGCTCGGCTTCGCGCTCGCACTCTCGCTGGCCACCGGAATTCTCTTCGGTCTGGCGCCCGCAGTCTCGGCATTCCGTGGCGATCTCGCCGCCGTTCTGCAGGGCAACCTCGCAAACACTGCCTCCCGCGGCAGGCTGCGCCGCCATCTCGCTGCCGGACCGCGCGGCCTGCTAGTTGCCGGGCAGGTGGCGCTCTCGCTCATTCTTCTGGTGAGTGCCGGGCTGCTGCTCCAGAGTCTCGCGCACCTCTATAAGGTCGATCCCGGCTTCCGTCCGGAGCGCGTGCTCACCATGTCCGTCTCGCTCGCGCCAACCCAATACGACACCGATGCAAAGCGCGCCAGCTTCTATAGGCAGCTTGTCGAGCGCGTCGAAGCACTCCCCGGGGTCGAGCATGCGAGCGTCACCCTCACATTGCCCACCACGGGCTGGGCTGGTGCACCGGTCCGGATCGCCGGACGTCCGGAGCTGCTGCTGAACCAGCGACCCATCGCGATCATCCAGCAGATCTCACCCGACTACTTCCGCACGCTCCAGATCCCGCTGAACCGCGGTCGCGCCTTCACCATCGCGGACAATGCCAGCGCACCCGGCGTGACCATCATTGATGAGAGCCTCGCGCGCCGCTTCTGGCCGCAGTATCCCCGCGGCGAAAACCCCATCGGCCAGAACCTGCTCGTCGGTTCCAGCAAGCAGCCACTCGAAATCATCGGCATCGCCGCAGCGGTGCATCAGGAGGGCCGGGACACCGATCCCGTGCCCGGCTTCTATGTGCCGAATGCGCAGCAGCCGCCGCAGGCCGCCATACTGGTGATCCGCACCAAGAGCGATCCATCGGCCTTCGCCGACATCGTGCGCCGCACAGTCCTGCAGCTCGATCACAACCAGCCCGTCTCTGAAATCAAGACGCTCTCCGCTGTCCTCGACTCCTCCGAAGATCAGCGCCGCCTGATGTTTTCGCTTCTCGGCAGCTTTTCCCTCGCCGCGACGCTGCTCGCTGCTCTAGGCCTGTACAGCGTCATCTCCTATTCAGTCGTCGAGCGCACGCGGGAGATCGCCATCCGTCAGGCGCTCGGCGCGCAACGCGGCAGCATTCTCGCGTTGGTGCTGCGGCAAGGCCTCGGCATCGCGCTTGCCGGAATTTTCTTCGGCGTTGCCGGGGCAGCAGGACTCACGCGACTTCTGAGCTCCATGCTCTTCGGCGTACAAGCAATCGATCCGGTGACATTTATCTCAGCCGCGGCACTCTTCCTCATGGTAGCGCTCGCCGCCAGCTACATTCCGGCTCGCCGCGCGGCGGCAGTTGAGCCCATGGCCGCGCTCCGCAATAGCTAAAGCAAGGGCGATAGTGGAAGCAGGGCGATAGCTGACGCGCTATCTATTCGCTGCGCGAGCTCACGCGTTCGGTAACAGCCGAAAGCGGCGGGATACCGCGCGCCAGGCTCTCCCGCATCCGAGCCATCGTGTCTAAATAGAACGCCAGGTTGTGCAGTGTGTTCAGCACCGCGGACAACGGCTCGCCCGACACCATCAGGTGCCGCAGGTAAGCACGTGTGTAGCGCGCGCACACCAGGCATTTGCAGTACGGATCGGGCGGACTCTGATCTTCGGCAAACTGCCGGTTCTTGATATTCATCCGCCCCTCTGAGGTAAACAGCAGACCATGCCGCGCTGCGCGCGTCGGCAGCACGCAGTCCATCATATCCACGCCCATCTTCGCGTACTCGACAATCTCGTCCGGGTAGCCGACGCCCATCACGTAGCGCGGCTTGTCTGCCGGCAGCAGCGGCAGTGTCTTCGCGATGATCTCGCGTGTCAGCTCGCGCGGTTCGCCGACGCTCAGGCCGCCAATCGCGTAGCCGGGAAAGTCCATCTCTACCAGCCGCTCCGCCGATTCACGTCGCAGCTCTGGATACATTCCCCCCTGCACGATGCCGAACAACGATTGGGTGCGTCCGCCGAATTCTCCATACCACGGCACCTCGTGCTTGTGCGCTTCGAAGTAGCGTTTGCAGCGCGCTGCCCATGCGAGCGTCAGGTCGAGCGAGCGACGTGCCCGCTCACGATCCGCCGGATACTCCGTGCACTCGTCGAAGACCATCAGAATATCCGCGCCCAGAGCGATTTGAATCTTGATCGAGCGCTCCGGCGACAACTGATGTAATGAGCCATCCAGATGCGAGCGAAACTCCACGCCCTCTGGCGACACCTTGCGCAATTCGTTCAGGCTGAAGACCTGGAAGCCGCCGGAGTCCGTCAACAGCCCGCGCGGCCAGCTCATGAAGCGATGCAGCCCGCCCATGCGCCGCACCACTTCATGACCGGGCCGCAGATAGAGGTGATACGTATTGCCGAGGATGATCTGAGCGCCCAGCGCCTCGAGCAGATGCTGCGGCACCGCCTTGACCGAACCCACGGTTCCCACTGGCATGAAGACCGGCGTCTGCACCAGCCGGTGCGGCAAATCCATCACCGCGCGACGGCCCGCGCCCGCTGTTGCCAGGATCTCGAAGGGAAGGCTCACTGGGTGATTTTAGAGCGGATCGTGTTGCGTTGCGTCACTGAATGCAATGAGGAGTGGGGAGTGGGTCAGTCTGAACTCAGCCAGTTTGTAATTTGCGGCTGGACATGTGATCCATCTGAATCCGCAAGCCGTTCGGGCCTAGAGCGAGCCCGACCATGCAGATCGCTGTGAAACCGAAATAAGAGCCAAGCCAGTTGAAGGTTTGCGCCGATGGACTCGGATCGAGTTTGATCCAGCGAAGCACGAAACCAAGAAACACTATCGCGAAACCAACAGAGACCACTCCCGCAACGCCAAGAAGCCATTCGTCTATGTGATGCCCCCGCAACGTTCGTGCGGTTGCCAATTCATAAAGACCGATGCTCATTGCCATGATTACAATCACGAGCGCGATGGTACGAAAAGTGATTGGTCTGGTTAATCCAAGAGTGATCAGAATCCCGAGCGAGCTACAGGCAAGGCCGTTCACCACCAGAAGCCAGGAATTATCTTTTCTTGAACGCCACACGCTCGCAGCAATCGTGCAAACCCCTGCTGCCAGAGCGAGCAGGCCCAACTGTAAAATCGCAGCACTGTTGTGGATCAATGTATGCAGACTCCGACGTCCATCCGGGCTCCCCATAACAACGATCAGGACGGCGAATAGCGCATCAAAAACGCCACACAATACCAGCAGCCACCAGCTCTTGATCAACGATTGAGTCATAGCGACCTCCCAATCACGGCACCGCCGTTCGTACGGAAGAACCGTGCCGGGATCATAGCACCGGAGCGTGATAGTCGGTCGGCAGCCACAGTGGTGCTCCCGCAGAACGCCGCCTTCTGGCCAAGTCCGTTGTGAACGCGCTTTTACTTTCAACTGACCCACTACCGGGGAGCGGCTTTTCTTGACGGACAAGCCGCATTGCGTGAAAACGCTCGGCGGATATCTAGCGGGACATCTACAGGGAATCCGTTTTAATCACAGAATCTTCGTCCGGCGGTAAATCCGCGAGCAGTTCCGCCATAGTGCGGTTCAGCACCGGGTGCCTCCACCCCGCCGCAACTTCGGCCAGCGGCACCAGCACGAAGCGCCGCTCGTGCATCGCTGGATGCGGCAAGGTCAGCGCCGGCTCATCCAGCACCAGGTCGTCATACAGCAGCAGGTCCAGATCCAGCGTGCGCGGCCCCTTCGGGGAGCCTGCTGCGCGGTCGCGGCCAAAGCTGCGCTCGATTGCGAGCAGCGCATCGAGCAGCGCCAGCGGATCAAGTTCCGTCTCGAGCAGCACAGCAGCATTTACGAATGCCGGCTGATCCACGTAACCCACCGGCGCGGTGCGATACAGGCTGGAGCGCGCCGCGACCCGTCCGTAATCTTCGAGCCGCTCGATCGCAGCAGCAATCGTCTCCGCGGGCGCACCCGCAGCCGAGGGCAGGTTGGCGCCAAGGCCGATGGCAGCAATAGGCATCCGTTCATTATGCGTGCACATGCACTGCCCGGAGGTCACTCGTTTAGCATCGAACGATGCGCATCGCGCTCTTCGGCGGCAGCTTCGATCCTCCGCACTCCGGACACATCGGCATCGCCATGGCCGCCATCGAGCGCCTGCATCTCGATCGCATCCTGATGGCGCCGGTCGGGCGGCAGCCGCTCAAGCGCGACCAGGCGCAGTCGCCCTTTGAAGACCGTATGGTCATGGTGCAACTTGCCTGCGCCGGCCATCCGCGGCTCGCCGCCAGCGCCATCGACGCACCCCGCTTTGATGGCCGCTACATCTACACCTACGACACTCTCGAGCTGATGCGGGAGACGCTTCCCGACGATGACGAGCTCTTCTGCCTGGTGGGCGCCGACTCGCTCCAGACCCTGCACCAGTGGCATCGCGCCGCCGAGGCCCTCATGCTCGCCCAGTGGATCGTCGCCGCGCGCCCCGGCTTCACGTTGGAAGCGCTCGAAACTCTCCTGCCGGCAGGCGTGCGCGCGGGCCGGCCCGAGCATGGCGACGGCTGGCTCTGCATACGACTGACCGGGCCGGCCCCCGAATCGCCGACAGGCAGTGCGCCGTCGGGAACGCTCTGGCTGCTGCCCGGTTTGCGCTATGAAGTCTCGGCCACCGAGCTGCGCGCTGCGCTCGCCGACGATTCAGCCGGCATCCCACAACCGGTACTCGATCCGCAGGTGGCCCGCTACGCGCGAGAGCACAAGCTCTACCACCGCGCCTGAAAACAACGGACAGTCGTCCCCCGCATACGATAAGTTCTTACCTTTAGGAGAAGGAATGGCAGCCCCCAGCAAAAAATCCAGTCGCAAAACAGCAGCGAAACACAGCAGCCGCACAAAAACAGCCACCACAAAGAAGTCCGCACCCAGCCGCGGCGTGAAAGTCGCGGCCAAAGCCCACCCGGCAAAGAAGAAAACGCCACCCGCACCCGCGCCCCGGGCGGAGCACGCCATCGCCGAAACCACACGCCAGATGGTGGCTGCAGCCGTCGCGGCCTGCGATGAGAAAAAGGCCGAAGACATCCGCATCCTCGAACTCGATGCCGTCGATGCCGGCTTCACCGATTTCTTCCTGATCGCAAGCGGCACCAACGAGCGCCAGACCCAGACCATCGCCGACGAGGTCGAGCTGCGCCTGAAGCGCGACTTCGGCACGTATCCCAACTCCGTCGAAGGGAAACGGCTCGGCGAGTGGATCCTGCTCGATTATGTAGACTTCGTCGTCCACATCTTTCTCGCTGAAAAGCGCGCCTTCTACGATATCGAGCGGCTGCGCAAGTCCGCCCGGCACGTAGACGCAGTGGAGTTACAAAAGGCGTTGAAGAAGAAGACCGCTTCCACCAGAAAGCGCGTAGCTACCCAAGGCAGCCGCGGCGTCGCACGCCATTCCTTGAGATGACACGGCATATTCAACATGATTTCGTAGACATTGATATCGAAATGGTGTAACGCTACCGCCATCAAAGCAGGTCAATCCACAGGACCCGGAGCAATCGCGATGGCGGATGCCACTACCTTTACCGACACCCACGATGGGCAAAGCCTTTCGCAGTTCGAACGTGTCGTCGACACATTCATCGAGCCCTCCAAGACATTCAACGACATCAGACGGAACCGCTCCTGGTGGCTGCCCTTCCTGATTCTGGCCGTGCTGGGCTATATCTTCTGCGGCGTGGCCGTTCAGCATGTCGGCTGGGAATCGCTCACGACCAATGTCCTCAAAAGTCAGCCGCGCAACGCGGAACGGCTGGAGAAAGGCACTCCCGCCGAACAGGCGCAGATGCTCGCCGTCACCAAGGGCTTCATGGAAGGCTTCATGGTCGGCAGCCCGGCGGTAGTTTTGATAATCAATGCTCTCTTCGCGCTGCTGCTGTGGGGCGGCTTCGCATTTGTGCTGGGAGGCTCCACTAACTACCGCGAGATGTTCGCCGTCTCCATCTTCGCCTCATTGCCGAATGCGCTGAACTCCATCATTGCAATCGTGACGGTTCTCGTCTGCGATCCGCAAACCTACAACCTCAATGTACCGTCACCCTCCGCCCTGGCATATTTCATCGATCCCGGCTCTGCCGGATGGCTGCTGTCGCTGGCCAAGTCGCTCGACGTCTTTTCGCTGTGGTCGCTCGCGCTTGCCGGTTTCGGAGGCGCCATCGTATCCCGGGTCAAGCCGGCCCGCGGCATCCTTATGGTCTTTGCCGTCTGGTTCATCTATGTGCTCATCAAGGTCGGCATCGCCGCCGCTACCAGTTGATAAGCGAAGGTCCACCAAATAAAAGGCCGCCGGAGTTCCCGGCGGCCTTCGCTGTGTAACCACACAGCTTTTAGAAGATGAACTTCAAAGCAAGCTGCATGGTTCGCGCATTGGCTTTGAAGAATTTTCCAGGCTGGTTGAAAGCAGCGTTGTTCGCCGTTTGGAAGTTGAGTGACGACGTATAACCTGGCGAGTTGATGTTATCGACTGTGCCTGGCAGGTACTGCGCATGGTTGAGGACGTTGAAGCCTTGCGCCTGAAACTCGAGTGCGTAACGCTCTGTTACGTTGAAGCGCTTCAGCGCTGTTGCGTCCAGGTTGTTAATCGGGTTGACTGGCACGTTGTTACGGGCAGAGGTTGCCATCGCGCCTGATCCTGCGGTGATGAACTGTGCCGTTGGATTGGTGGCCAGGTATGCGACCGTATCGCCGTTCGTGTTCGTGAGAGGTGTCACATCGGAGCCCGTGCCCTTTACGCCGTGCACATTGAAGACTGTCCGGTCGATATACGCTCCGTCGCCGTTCAAGTTGGAATCGACCCCCGAGAGCACCGTGTAGTATTCGGGCGACTCATAGGTGTAGACGGGCGCGACCTCCCAATTGCCTACCGAGTTCTTCAGGAACCAGTTCGAGTTCTTGAAGAAGGGCAGATCGTAGATGACCTCGAACGTCGCGCGATGGGTGCGGTCCAGGGCGGAGCGGCTATAGTCAGCGGCTACGTTCTGGAAGTCCTGCGGACGCCGCGGCGTCAGAACGGTCGAGAATACATCCGCCGTCGCATCGTCCATGGTCTTGCTCCACGTATATGCGAAGTTCAGTAGTAGTCCATTCTGGAAGCGACGCGTCAAGCCCGCTGCCAACCCGTTATAGTTCGACTCGGAGTAGGGCTCGAACGCCACGATGCTTGCGCTATTAAAGCCCGCATCTGCATACGCAGGGACATACGAGGACCTGGCCTTGATGCTATCCAGAGTGTTCGTCAGCGAGTCGAGCTCCGCCTGCGATGGCTGGACGAGATACGTCGGCAGGAAGTGTGTCGCGTCCGTCTTGTCCTGCCGGTTCAGTCGCACCTGCGCTGGGAGGTGAATCCCACGCGTGCCAACATAGCGAACCTCCGCGGTGTAGTTTTTGGCAAAGACACGCTGCACACCTAGAGACCATGTCTCCGAATAGGGCAACTTCTGATTAGGAACATAGGCCGAGGTCGCAGCGCGCTGTGATGCCACATCCGGGTAGGTAACCAGGCCGCCGTTGCCCGCCGGCAGGCCGCCGTGTGCAAGGAATGATGGATCGCCCGGTTGCGGGTAACCGGTGTTGCCTACGTCTTCGGTTGAAGAGAACTGCGGAGGGAACGATAGGATGCCGAGGTTGTCGTACAGAACATCGTAGGCCATGCCGAAGCCCGCACGAACAGAGGTCTCCGGATCAGGTGCCCATGCGACACCTAGCCGCGGCACAAAGTTGAGCTTTTGCGGTTCTGGCTTAGAAAAGACAATCAGTCCCGGCACGCTGGCGGCGGCGTTTACAGTCTGGACTCGCTCGCCCACTGGCACCGAAGTGAATTCATACCGAAGGCCGAAGTTCAGTGTAATGGTCGGACGGATGCGCCAGGTGTCGTTGCCGTAGCCGTAAAAAGCCGTCTGGTCGCCATAGTAAAAGAAGTTCCCGCCTGACCGCTCACCGAAGAGTGTAGGACCGAGATCATGCAGATACTCGGTCAGGTAGTTCCATTGATAGTCGCCGCGGACACGCTGCGTAAAGCTCTGGGGTGAGATGAACTTGCGTCCATCAAAGCCGAACTTCAGCGTATGGTTCCCCTTCACCCAGCTCACGTTGTCCGTGAGTTGGTACAGATTCTGGATGGTAGTCTGCGGCGCGTTTCCGTCAGGACCGTAGTTGAGTTGGTTCTGGTCGCCGATGGTCAGGTTCGGGAAGGAATCGAGCCCCGGGAAGCTGTAGTTTCCCGACGGAGTGATGTTGTAGTACCGGTTATATCCAA
>DASZGZ010000066.1:0-18512 GCA_035938355.1 Acidobacteriaceae bacterium | reverse complement strand
AACAGCTTCCTTGCGGAACATGCACTCAGTGCGATCTCCGATACTGCGAAGTGGAAGACGGCAGCGACGCCCACCAGCCTTCGGCCCTCCAGTAGCGAGCTCTTCGACTATCTTCGACAGAACGCTGAAGGCGGCGTGCCGAAGAATCCCTTTGCAGACGAAGTGGCCGCTGCCAGGCGGCTGCGCCGCAGCTACCGTGTCCCTTACATCCAGCATGCGCCGCTCGAGCCACGAGCAGCGGTTGCAGAGTGGAAGGAGCGCCGGCTCACCGTCTGGACCGGCTCGCAGAACCCGTTCGGAGTTCGCAGCGAACTGGCGCGTGCATTCCACATGCCGGAGGATCAGGTGCGCGTCATCATCCCGGACTTTGGGGCGGCCTTCGGCGGCAAACACACCGGGGAACACGCTATCGAGGCAGCGCGTCTCGCCCGGGCCGCGGGCAGGCCCGTTTCGTTGCGCTGGACCCGCGAGGAGGAGTTCACCTGGGCCTATTTCCGTCCCGCGGGCCTCATAGAAGCGGAGGCCAGCCTGGACGGGCAGGGCAAAATCGCGACCTGGCATTTCATCAACATCAACTCCGGCCCCAATGCGATCGATGCGCCGTATGCCATCGGTAAAACGGATTGCCGTTTCGTGCCCTCCCGGCCGCCGCTGCGCCACGGATCGTATCGCGGACTCGCCGCAACGGCGAACAACTTCGCGCGCGAGGTCTTCATAGATGAGCTCGCCGCCGTCGCGGGCGCAGATCCGCTTGCGTTCCGGCGATCTCATCTGGAAGATCCGCGATTACGTGCCGTGCTCGAGACCGCCGCCACTCAATTTCGGTGGCAGGAGCGCGCCAGGCGAAACGAGACTGGTACTTCCGTGGGGCTGGCGTGTGGAACCGAGAAGGGTTCCTACGTAGCTGCATGCGTGGAAGTCGACATCGACCGTCCGCAGAAAAAACTTCAGGTCCGCCGCGTCTGTGAAGCCTTCGAGTGCGGTGCAATTGTCAACCCCGCCAACCTGCTTTCACAGGTTCAGGGCGCGATCATCATGGGACTGGGGGCGGCCTTGCGCGAGGAGATCCGGTTTGAAAAGGGCACGATTCTCAACGCATCCTTCGGGGAATATCTGGTGCCGCGGCTGGAGGACGTGCCGGAATTGGACATTCACCTGGTAAACCGACCGGACCTGCCCTCCGCCGGCGCCGGCGAAACCCCGATTATCGCCATTGCTCCAGCGATTGCCAACGCGGTCTTCCGCGCTACCGGTGAGAGCGTCCAGGCGCTCCCAATTCGTATCTGAGCCACGCAAGGGGGATCTCATGGTCGGTCAGGAGCACTCGCAAAGTCTGAATAGATGCGGGCAATTCTGCCCACCCTTTCATGCAGATACGAGCCGGCGTACAATCAGCCCTTTCAAGGCTGCAAGTTTTCACCGCGACTAGCGCGGCGAGTACATTGGGGAGGAAGCGATGCACAGAGCACTACGCACAACAGCGCTGGCTGTGTTGGGTACGGCGTGTCTGCTGGCGACCAGCAGCTGCGCAAAACACAATTATTCGGACCAGTACTATCTGGTTGCCACGAATATCAAGCTGCCCTATTGGCAGACGGCCAACAACGGACTGCTGAAGGCGGCCGGTCAATATGGCGTCAAAGCCGAGCTGCGCGGGACTGACACTTTTGATCCGCAGGGCGAGGTGCAGGAGTTCGAGACGGTGATCGCCCGCAAGCCGGCAGGCATTCTCGTCTCCGTCGCGGACCCGGCGCTCATGCAGCCCGAGATCGACAAGGCTGTTGCCGCCAATATCCCGGTGTTGACCATCGACTCCGACTCTCCCAACAGCCACCGGCTCTACTTCATCGGCACCAACAACCTGGCGGCGGGCCGCCTCGGGGGACAGCGAGTGGTGGAGAAACTGCACGGCAAGGGCAACGTCGTGTTCTTCACCATGCCCGGCCAGCCCAACCTGGATGAGCGTCTGAAGGGCTACACGGACGCCTTCTCCCGCAGTCCGGGAATCAACGTCGAGAACATCGTCAACATCAAGGGCGACTCCGGCAACGCCTATGACAATACGCAGTCGATGCTCAGCAAAACGGGCAAGGACAAGGTAGACGCCTTCGTCTGCCTGGAGGCCTCCGCCGGCAAAGATGTGGCCGAAGCACTGAAGCGCGCGAATGCCAAGGACCGTGAACTGGTGGCGATGGACGTGGACGAAGCCACGCTGAACCTGGTGAAGGAGGGCGTGATCGACGCCACGATCGGTCAGAAGCCCTTCACCATGGCCTATTACGGTCTGAAGCAGGCAGTGGAGTTGCACGAGAATCCGCTGAAGCAGCTCGATAAGGACTACGAAACCGACTCCTTCTCGCCGGTACCCGCCTTTGTTGACACAGGGACAACGCTGGTAGACAAGAACAATGTGGACCTCTTCCTCCGCGCGAGGCAGGAGGCGGCGCAGTAGCAGCAAAATCCATCGCAGAATGCAGGAGACCTGCCCTCGCGGCAGGTCTCTTTGCTTGCAGAGGGCATCCTGCTAGGCGTTAATCCGGCTCTTTCACATAGAAGCCATCGGGCGCATCGACGACCGTGTCCTTCTGCCTGCTCTCGATTTTGAGCGAGTGAAAGCCGGGACGTGCACCTGTCTTTTCTGGGTTGAACGTCAACAGACATTGGTGAGCCAGATCGTCCTCGATCATGGCGTAAATGGCCGCCGCGTTATCCTTCTTCGTCAGCTCGAACACGCGACCGCCAGTGGGTGTCGCAATGTCCGCAAGGATGCGCTTGCCGTCGCCTTTCACGCTCTGCTGAGGACGGCGCTGGCCGCCGCTCGGGTAGCCTCCGCCCGGATAGTTGCCAGGGTACCCTCCGGGATATCCACCCCCGGGATAACCACCCGGATAGCCTCCGCCTGGATAACCGCCGCCCGGGTAGCCACCACCCGGATATCCGCCTCCCGGATAGCCCATGCCACCACGGTTCGGATCGCGCTCCTGGTCCATCTTCTTCTGTGCCTTGTCTACCTCACCCTTCACATAGACAGCGTAGATGACGGTGCCTGTCTTCTGTGCGGTATCGATGGCGGTTCGGAGCGATTCCTTACTGCCCTGGTCGATGCCGTTCGAGAAGAGAACGAGCACCTTGCGCCCGCTCTGTTTGCCGGTGATCTCATTCGTGGCGAGATAGATGGAGTCATAGAGCAGTGACTGGGCAGCCGCATTCGAAGTGCCGCCGCCGGTATTCGGTTCGGGCGAGTCCAACAGGCTGGCACCCTGCTGCACCTTCTCTTTGCTCGCAGTCAGATCCTGCAGCAGCTCCACCTCGCTATCGAAATGGACGACGAAACCGCGATCCTGTGCCGACTTCATCATGGCGTTGACGAAGTCGACGCTCGCCGCCTTCTCGTCCGCCGTCGCACCGCGCTGTCCCCGGCTGGTATCCACCAGGATGCCGAAGACCAGTGGCTGACCAGCCGCCGGAGCCAGGGTCAGGATGTTCTGAGCGCTGCTGTCTTCGTTGAGCGTCAGCTCGTCTTTGGTAGGATTCGCGACCGGCGCGCCTTTCTTGTCGCGGACCAGCAGCGGCACACTGACCGTCATTCCGCTCTTGGGCGGCGTAGGTGTGGGCGATGCGGGCGACTTTTCGGGCGTTGTCTGGGCCGCGAGCGGCAGGGGCAGCAGGCAACAGAGCAGGGCGGTGCGGAGCATAGTTGATGGATAGACGTATAGAGCGCGCAGATGGCTGCACCGGCCGCCGGCTCTTAGAGTCATAACAGCCGGACCAGGCAGCCCGCAAAACAGCTCTTCGTCCATACTCCTTTGTTACAACAGGAGTAGCCTCATCGTCATCCCATTCAGCGCAAGCCATGGCGAGCAGAATCCTCCCATGTGCATTCATGCGCTCAAGGAGAAAGAATGCCAAAAGCCGACAAGAAGCCGCTGACCCGCGAGCAGTTGATTAAGAACCTGAACGAAGACCTGGCGCGCGAGTACCAGGCCATCATCGCCTACGTTAATTATTCCCAGGTGCTGAAGGGCGCGGCGTATATGAACATTGCGGACGAGCTCGCCGTCCACGCCACCGAGGAGCTCGCACACGCGCTGAAGATCTCGAACGCGATCGACTATCTTGGCGGAATGCCGACGGTGCAGCCAAAGCCGGTCAAGACCTCCGAGAAGGCCGAAGAGATGTTGCGTTTCGATCTCGACAACGAGAGAGATACGATCCGGGAGTATCGCCGCCGCTTGAAGCAGGCGGAGGAACTGAACGAATACGCGCTCTCGGAGACCATCCGGACCATCCTCATCGACGAGCAGGACCACCTCGTTTCACTCGCCACAGCGCTCGGTATCGATCCGCCCCAACCCGGAATCGCTGATTAGCAGTGCTCCTGACGGGGAAGCGCGCTCTGGCTCCGCTTCCCGCCACTACGTTATTCGCAGAGCGAGCCATCATTCACTGCACGCTGTAAACGTGAGTTCCGCTGCCCACCTGCTCCGACTTTCCATTGGGCAGCACCACGGTCGCGGTCGTATTGGGCGGAGTGGTCACGATGAATCTGTGAGCCGCTCCGCTCCAATCTGTCGTCACCGTTCCATAGGCCGAATCGTACTCAGCGTGCACCTGGGGCAGGCTGGGGTCGAAGTGCGGATGGATCGTCATATGATGAAATCCCGCGCCGGACGTGTTGGTGTCGATTCCTGCAACGCGCCGAAATACCCATGCCATGACCGATCCAAAAGCATAGTGGTTGTAGGAGTTCATCGCCGGGTCGCCGGTGTCGCCATTCCAGCGCTCCCACCACGTTGTAGCGCCCTTGCGCACCATGTAACCCCATGAGGGATAGGTGTCCTCGAGCAATAGCTTGTAGGCCACATCTGAGCGACCGTTGTCATCGAGTACGAACATCAGGAAGGGCGTGCCCAGAAAGCCCGTCGTCAGATGGTTCCCGTGCGCCTCGATGTCCTTCACCAGCCGTGCCGTCATCGCAGGGCGCAACTTCTCGGGCGCAATGCCGCTTGCGAGCGTCACGACATAGACGCTTTGCGTGTCTCCCTCAACAGAGCCGTCGTCCTTGATGTAGGCCTTGCGATATGCGTCCGCGATTTTTTCGTACAGGGCCCCATATTTCTCCGCATCCGTCGTGCGATGGAGCGCCGTCGCCATCTCCTTCATGTCGCGCGCCACGATCGCCCAGTACGCTGTCGCAATCAGGTCGCGCGGCGTGTGCGGATCGGGCGCGAGCCAGTCGCCATAGTTCGCGCCAAGCTGGTTGCGCCGCAGATGGTCGGGATTGCCGCTCTCGATGAAGTCCATGTAGCGATCCATCGCCGGCCACGCACGTTCGAGCAGTGCGGTGTCTCCATACTGCAGCCATGCCGCGTACGGGACCAGGACTCCGGCGTCTGCCCATCCCGGTGCACCTTCCTCCGGTTTCAGCACGTCCGGTGAGACATCCGTGAACGATCCATTCGCCTCCTGCGCATCCACGATGTCGTTCGTGAATTTTTGCGAAAAGCTCGCAATGTCAAAGTTGTAAGTGCCGGTTCGCCAGAAGACGCCGGCATCGCCCATCCAGCCCAACCGCTCATCGCGCTGCGGGCAATCCGTAGGTATGGAGACAAAGTTGCCACGCTGTCCCCAGAACCCCAGTTCGCTCATGCGATTCAGCAGATCGCTCGAGCTATGAAAGCGGATCGACGGCTGCTCTGGAAGGCTGTTGTACACCAGGCCATCAATGCTCGCTTTTGTCAGAGTGCCTGGGTAGCCGGAGACCTCCACGTAGCGAAAGCCGTGGAAAGTAAAGTCAGGTGTGTAGCTCTCATCGCCCTTGCCGGAGAGCGTGTAGTAGTCCGTGGCGGAGGCGTTGCGGAGGTTCTCGGTGTAGATGCTGCCATCAGGATTGAGACGTTCGGCATACCGCAGCCGCACTACTGAGCCGCGAGGGCCGTGCACATGCAACCGGACGTTGCCCACCATGTTCTGTCCCATATCGAAGACCGGAGGGTGCGCGCCGTTCTCCAAGTCGAGCGACTGAGGATGCAACGTGATGATGGAGGTGATCGGAGCATCCGGCGAAGCCGTGATCTTCAGGTCTTCGGCCACGCCTCCGGCGACAGCGTGCGTCCACGCCGCCTCATCAAAGCCCGGCTGGTCCCAGCCCGGCGTCGCAGCCCGCGCATCGTAGGCCTCGCCGCCGTAGATCTCGGAAGAGAGCACAGGTGCTGCCGCCGTCTGCCACGTGTTGTCTGTTCCGATGACTTGATGATGGCCATCCTCAAACGTGATGTCGAGTTGGGCACGCAACAGGTCGGGCCCGGCAAAAAAACGTGTCCCGCTCCACGTCAGCGGCGAACCGTGCCATCCGCCGCCCAGCATGAACCCGAGAGTGTTGCGCGCAGTGACGAGCATCGAGGTCACATCGTAGGTCTGGTAGAGTACGCGCTTGTGGAAGTCCGTGAAGCCGGGCGGCAGCAGCGTTTGCGGAGCGATGCGTTTGCCATTCAACCAAGCCTCGTATGCGCCGAGCGCGGTCACACTCAGCCGGGCTGAACGTACTTTGCTCGCGACGATGAAGTCTTTGCGGAACAGGGAAGCATCCGTCACGATGCGGTCTGGCCCCCCGATGGTTTCTTTTCGATCGATACCCACGCTGAAATGGGCACTGAGAGGGCCAACCTCGTGGGCAGCCGACCATGCACCGCTATCTCCCGCTCGCGCGCTCCAGGCATCATCGCTCACAATGCGCCGCTCCGCCCCGTTCTCATCCGTGAGCTGAATGGACGCGGCAAATGCGGCAGGCGCGGTCGTTGCCGGCTCGTGCGCCTGGGGAGATACCACTCGCACCAGTATCTCGTTATCACCCGCGACGCCGGCGCCGTAGTGCAGCTCGGGAGTAATCTCCTCCCAGTCGAAGGCGCTCCACTCCGTGTGGCTGCCTGTCTTCTTCCCATTTACAGAGGCGACAAACCCGCCACGCGAAATCACATGCAGATTCGCGCGCAAAGGGGCCGCATCCAGGTGCAGGAGATAGCGGAACGTCGCCACGGTGTTTGGGGCTACGTGCTCTGCATCGGCATTCGGCAGCCACAGCCATCGCATCTTCTGCAACTCAGAAGCATCGGCAGGATCGGTACGCCGAATCCATTGCGCAGACCAGTCCGATGGCGACCGCAGACCGGTTTCAAACCACGCAGGCGCAGATTCCTCCACTTTGCCCTTGTTATCCCAGACCCGCACGGTCCAGCAGTAGCGCGTCTGCGAATGCAGAGGAGCACCGCGATAAGCGACGTCGATCGAATCGGATGATGGCACGCGACCTGAGTCCCAGATGTCTCCCTTGCCGCTGCGCACCGTCTGCTCATCCGTACTGATCCGGATCTCATACGCCTGTTGCATCCAGTTGG
Organism: Acidobacteriaceae bacterium; assembly: GCA_035938355.1. GTDB lineage: Bacteria > Acidobacteriota > Terriglobia > Terriglobales > Acidobacteriaceae > KBS-83. Next base: position 11,118 of record DASZGZ010000066.1, on the reverse strand, counting down.
GAGCATGCGAATCGCTCTGCCATGCAAAGCGCGGCGATGCGGCATCCATCCCCAGCGGATTGCTCCTATGCTCCGTCTGCAAATGCACGGGAGATGCAAATGCCGTAGATGACAACATCAACCCACCACAGAACACAGCAGAATGAACAAGACGCACGATCTCTCCGCCCAATCGATATCCCCGCCAACCAGAAACAAACTACGCGAAATCACTCTCGAGGGCCATCGCTACCGCGCCGGCGGACTCTTCATCGGTCATCCCCGCAGATGCTATTCTGATCGGGCGCCGGAGAGATGGCCGAGTGGCTGAAGGCGCACGCGTGGAAAGCGTGTTTACTCTAACGGGTAACGTGGGTTCGAATCCCACTCTCTCCGCCATCACATCCAGTCGCGTCACTTCGAATTAGCTTCTCCGCAGTTGGATGCGGCCCCGTCAGTTTTTTTGGCACGGTCGTCAAAAGCTGCTGCCACATCTCCGCCAGCCAGCGATACCCTTTGAAATATGCGCAAGGAAGGCGACGTTTCGATGCTGGGAAGAGAGCTGCGTGCGCTGCTCGCGCTCGCCATTCCCGTCATCCTGTCAGAGCTGGGCTGGGTCGCCATGGGCATCGTGGACACGATCATGGTGGGCCGCCTCGGTCCGGAGGCCATCGGGGCGGTCGGCATCTCGAGCGCCTCGTACTATGCTCCTGCGTTGTTCGGCATCGGCATCCTGCTCGGCCTGGATACAGTGGTCTCGCAGGCCTGGGGCCGGCGGGACTTCGAGGTCTGTCATCAGTGGCTCGCCCAGGGCGTCTACCTTGCCGTCAGCTACACACCGTTTGCCATGCTCGGCATCGCCGCGGTGCCACTGCTCTTTGGCCGGTTCGGCATCAATCCCGCGGTCGCCGGTCCTGCTGCCGTATACCTGCACATACTGAATCTCGGTACGCTGCCGCTGCTCGTCTACGCTGCATTTCGCCGTTATCTGCAGGGCGTTGGCCGCGTGCGTCCCGTCACCTTCGCGCTCGTCTCCGCGAACCTCATCAACTGGGGAGGAAACTGGGCGCTGATCTACGGCCATCTTGGATTGCCGGCGATGGGGCTGAAGGGCTCGGCTGTCTCTACCTGCCTGGCGCGCGTCTACATGGCGGCGGTACTGGTTTTCTTTGCCTGGCAGCATGAGCGCCGTCGCGGTCATCCGCTCTTCGCGCATTGGCCCGGACCGCACTGGCAGCAACTGCGCGCACTCATTAGGCTCGGGACGCCGGCAGCCGCGCAGATCGTTCTGGAGGTCGGCGCATTCGGCGTTGCTACCTTGATGGCTGGGCGCCTCACCGCGGAGGCTCTCGCCGCACATCAGATCGTGCTCAACTGCGCCAGCACTACGTTCATGGTGCCGCTGGGCATGTCCGCGGCAGCAGCTGTTTCTGTTGGTCATGCCATTGGGGCAGGGGATATGCCGCGAGCGCGCCGCGCGGGATGGCTGGCTCTCGGATCCGGCGCAAGCTTCATGGCGCTCGCCGCGTGCGCCTTTCTACTGCTGCCTCGACCCCTGTTACATATCTACACGCAGGACGAAACCGTGGTGCTGCTCGGCACACGTCTGCTCATGCTCGCGGCCGCCTTCCAGATCTTCGACGGCATCCAGACCGTAGCTACCGGAGCGCTGCGAGGCGCAGGGGAGACCCGCCAACCGATGTTCGTCAACCTGGGAGGCTACTGGTTCTTCGGCCTGCCACTGGGCTACGCGCTATGCTTCCATGGGCAGCAGGGGGTCTTCGGTATCTGGATCGGACTCACTATCTCGCTGATTGTCATCGCGCTCTATCTTCTATGGCAATGGGCGAGAGCCGGCCGCCGGCTGCTTTCGCGGATACCGCGTGAGGTGGAAGCTGCCGCGCAGTCGTGACAGCTATCCGTTCAGCACGGCAAAGAAGCCGGTTGAAGTGATTTAAAGTACAACCTTGTGTATTTGAAGCCTTCGCTCAGTATCGAGCGGGAAACATACCGGATGCCACGCAAAACTCCTTGGACCAGGCGACATTTTCTCGGCAGTGCAATGGGCACGGCAGCCCTCGCGCTTGCCGGACGTGCAGAGAGCGTCTTAGCCGATAACACCGCCAAGGCGCCGTTGCGCGGCCGATTTCTCACCCACGTCTCCGTCGTTCGCGTGAATCAGATCGAGGTCACTCCTACTCGCTCCATCGGTGAGGACGAAGCTGCCGACAATAGCCCTGCGCACATCCGATCCAGGCGCGAAGCTTTCGAGAGAGGAGCTCCCGGCGGGCGGATGACCTGGGCAATCAGCTGGCTGGCGCTGATTGATGAGCGGCAACAGTACAAAGAGGCACGCCGGTTGCTAGCCTCCTATCACGACCGTTATGGCGACGAAATCACCTTCATACCCGGCGGATATTTTGCGCCGATGTACGACACGCGAGAGCACAATCAGCAGACGATTCATAAGGCGCTGCGCCTGATCACCGGCTTGGTCGGCAACGGATATCGCCCACAGTGCCTGGTCGCAGGTTTTCTAGATGCAGAAAGCCAACGCTATCTCCCCACGGAAGAGGGCATCCACGTATGCCAGGGCCAGATCTGGAGTCAGCACGGCATCGACCATGGCGATGGTGACGGCGGTATTTGCTATCCGTACTACCCCAGCCGCGAACACTATCTCAAACCGGCGCAGGGCAAGGCCGACTTTGTTGACTGCGTCTGCCTCGATGGTTGGACCTGCGACTTCCTGACAGCGCGACGGGAAGGCTTCGTCGGCGGCTTCAATAGCCGGTTGGGTGTCGGCCCAATTGAATCGGTGGGAAACCTGGGAACGCTTCGAGGCCGCCGCGAGATGATGGATACCACCGCGGTGCACTTTGACCGGGGCCGCGCGTTGAATGGATTTGGCTGGGTCACGGCTATCTGGGAGACATCGATCGGCCACGACCCGGATCTCACCTACTGGCTTCAGGCCACCAGAGAGAGATGGCCCGATACTGAGGTGCTGACAGAAGGCGCATTCGGATTGAAGTGGCGTGAGCACACGCCGAACAATGCCTCATTGAATTACCGCTTTGACGAAAGAGGAACCGGAGCACCGGGCTCGGAGAAGGATCTCGAAATAGAGTGGTTCATGAATCAGGAGTTTCGCCTGGCGCTTCTGCGAAACTGGCAAACCAGCAGCCCTTATATGGTCATCGACTTCACCCGCTACGATTTGCCAGCGCGGGAGCCGAAGACACTGCAGCGGGAATGGAGTCTGATGAACGTGCTGAATCAAAAAGGCACGCGGCCGCAGGACAAGCCCGTCAGGCTGGGCCAGCTAAGCGCCGACGATCAGCGGAGAATCTATGCCAGGTACCCAGAGCTAAAGAAGCTGGCTTGACCGGCAGGCGGAAGATCACACGGTTAAAGTAATACTTGAATTATATTTGCGGGCGAAGAGGGTTGCCGTATAGGGTTTCCGTTGGGGCTGCGCCTTGCAAGTTCATCTAGTCGACGGTACATACGAGCTGTTTCGGCATTACTACGCGCTGCCATCCGTGCGCGATCAGGATGGCAGGGAAGTCGCAGCAGTTCGGGGCGTTGTCGCTTCGGTGCTGGGTATGATCAGCGCTGGCGCCACGCACATTGGGGTTGCCACAGACCATGTTGTCGAGTCGTTTCGCAACGATCTGTGGCCTGGTTACAAGACCAGCGCCGGCGTGGAACCGGATCTGTTGGCACAATTTCCGTTGCTCGAAGACGCACTCAAAGAAGCAGGCTTTGTCGTGTGGCCGATGGTGGAATTCGAGGCCGACGATGCGCTGGCTGCCGCGGCGCTGATAGCCGCTCGTGATACCCGCGTCGATCAGGTCATCATCTGCACGCCGGACAAAGACCTGGCCCAGTGCGTGCGCGGCACACGCGTCGTCCAGCTGAATCGCCGTACACGCGTCACCTCTGACGAAGCGGGGGTGATTGAGAAATTCGGTGTCACGCCGGCGTCGATCCCGGACTACCTGGCGCTCGTCGGCGATGCAGCTGACGGCTATCCGGGCCTGCGCGGCTGGGGTGCGAAATCGTCGGCCGCTGTCCTAGGCCGCTTCGTCCATCTTGAGTCCATTCCGGGGAGCTATCAGGACTGGCATGTAAACGTCGCCAACGCGAGCAGTCTCGCAGCCACACTCACTCGCGAGCGGGACAATGCGTTGCTATTCCGGACATTGGCGACGCTGCGGACAGATATTCCGCTCTTCGATGACGTAGACCGGTTGCAGTGGAACGGGCCGTCGGCCGCCTTTACCGCCCTTGCGGCCCGGTTGGATGCGGCAGCCAGCGAGACGCGCGACACTTCCAGCCCGTCGCCCGCGAAACGCCGCCGCACCTCGTCCAGTTAGAACTTCAGCATTTGCATTCTTCACGGAAGAATGAGCGCCGCTCGTCTCTCTGAAAAAGCTCTTCAAAATATTCATTGAGCCCAAGCGAATCTAAGGCTGCAGGAAGGGATTGGTTTCGCTCTCCTGCGCGAGTGTTGTCTCCTGGCCGTGGCCGGGGACGACTAATGTGTTTTCCGGCAAGGTCAGCACGCGGGTGTGGATGGAGCGAAGCAACGCGCCTGTGTCGCCGCCGGGCAGGTCGGTGCGGCCGACGCTTCCGGCGAAGAGGGTGTCGCCGGCGAGGAGCAATTCCTGCTTTGGGAAATGAAGACAGATGCTGCCCGGCGTGTGACCGGGGGTGTGGATGACCTGGGCTTCGAGACCGGGGATGCCGGCGGCGAGCCCGTCGTCCGCGCTCTGGTCGAGCGCCACCTTCTCTGGTGTTGGGATGCCGAGCCACCCTGCCTGCATCTCCATCATGCCGAGAATGGGCAGGTCGGCCTGGTGGAAGAGGACGGGTGCCCCGGTAACGCGCCGAAGCTGCGCAGCGCCGCCAATGTGGTCGATATGCGCATGCGTGACGATGATCTGCCGGAGGGTGAGCTGGCGGCGCGCGAGGCGTGCGAGGATGTCGGCGATCTCATCGCCGGGATCGATCACGATGGCTTCCCGCGTCTCAAGATTCGCGAGCAGGGTGCAGTTGCAGCGGAGCGGGCCGACAGGGAAGGTCTCGCGCAGCGGGTCAGGCGGCATATCAGGATGGTAGCGCGTCATGACCGGATCTGCCCTCGCAGTAACAGGTTGGCATTACTGCGAGATTACTAATTGCAGGTCTGGCCCTCTGACGCTGCGGGTTATAAACAGCAAAACACACAGACTCTTCGGGAGCGCTAAACCGTAATCATGCGCGGCAAACGCTCAGAAAAGCAGATCGTTCCGCCTGATCCGGGCGGCCGGGCCTTGCGGTTGCGGTCTTGTGGTACTTGCGTCAAGGTTCACGCCGTTGCGATTGTGAGAGGACCGCACTATGCCGCAGGGACAGTCCGGAACTCCGGGGTCTACGCGCCCTCCTGGCGCTGACCAGGCGGTCAATGTCCCAATTCGCATGACGCTCGAGGTGCTTTTTCTGGAAAGCACGGTGCTGTGGGCGAGCTCCACGGCGCTGCTGGGGGAAGAGGGGCGCCTTTCATACAGCGACCTGATGGTGCGCGCGCAGAATATCGCTGCGGTGCTGCGCCGGAAAGGGATGCGCCACGGCGACCTGGTGGGCGTGGTCGGGCTTCGCACCTTCAGCTCGATCAGCAGCATTCTCGGCATCGTGCTGGCAGGCGGCGTGTATGTGCCGTTCGATGTGCACGGGCTCTCCAACGACAAGCTGGCGCGCCAACTGGATGAGAGCGCAATCCGCTTGCTAGTGACGGACCGTGCTGACAGCGCCGGCATGGCGCTGCCGTGGGCACGCCGGATCACCGTGGTCGACTCGTCGACGGTGGAACGCGAGTTCATGCCGATGTTCCGCGAGGCGAAGCTGCCACATCGGCTGCCGGAGGACCCGGCGGCGGTGATCTTCAATGCTGCGGGCCATGGAGTGCTGGTGACGCACGCGGGCATTGTGCGGCTGGTGACGACGGGAACGTTCATGGAGTTCCGCGCTACGGATACGGTGCTGATGCACTCCGGCACGCAGGAGCATACCTACCAGATGGAGCTGTGGGGTCCGCTGCTGGCAGGCGGCACGGTGGCATTGGCTCCGCAGAACTGGCTGGGGCCCGCAATGGCCGCACATGAATATGCGCGCGCGATGCGGCGCTTCCGCGTCTCGGCGATTTGCGCGCGGGCCTCGTTGCTGGAGGAACTGGCGAAGGAGCCGCTGGCGCCGCTCGACCAGGTGCGGCAGGCGGTGGTGGATGCGGCAGACCTGAGTGCGACGAGGCTGGAACCAGCGCTGCTCAGCCGCCTGAATGGTGGACACGCCATCCGGTTGACGGGCGGACTGGGCGCGGCGGAGACCACAAGTTACGCGGTGAGCGTGCAGGTGAGTGTCGAAGTGCCCAAGGGCGCAACGGCGGTGGCCGGCAGTGACGCTATGGTTGTTCTGCCCAACGGGCATGAGGCCGCAGCGGGTGCGCTGGGCGCACTCGCGATCACCGGCGATGCATTAGCGATCGGATATCTTGGAGAACCGGAGGCGACACTTGCCGCTTTCCCCGAGGCGCAGCGTGCGAACAGCCAACGGCTGCGCTGCTTCCGACTGCCGGTGCAGGCGACGCGGCTGGCAGACGGGAGCCTGCTGACCGGCCCAGCAGCAGTGGCCGCAGTGGCGGCCGCCAAGGTAAACGAGACAAAGAGAGGAAAGGCGGAAGAGCTCGAAGCGCTGCTACTGAAGCATCCGTTGGTGCGGGAGTGCGTTGCGCTTGAGTCTGCGCCGGGCGAGCGGGTGAGCTGCGTTTTTGCGACGCTGAAGCAAGGACATGATCCACGCGCCGAGCGCGCGCTGCGGGAACATCTCGAGAGCCATCTTCCGCGGGAGTTGCAGCCGGCAGCGCTGGTACTGTTGCCGAGCATTCCGTTGAACGCAGAAGGCAAACCGGACCGCATTCGCCTGACCGAACATTGCGAGGCGGTGCTGCGGAGTTTCTCGAACAGCCCCACGCCCGAAGTGCGGCCGGACAGACAGGCCGACGTGGTACGCAGCATCTGGCAACGCCTGCTGCATCGCATGCAAGTGGATCCGGATGAAGACTTCTACGCGAGCGGCGGCACATCGGTGCAACGGATTCGCCTGTACGCAGAGCTGAACCAGCGGTTCCCGGGCGCCTTTACGATGGCGGACCTGCGCTCCATGAACACCATTCGTAAAGTGGTCGATCACCTCAATAGCGATGTGGCGCGCGAACGCATGCTGGCTGTGGAACATCGCGGTGCCTGAGTCGTTCGATGAAAAGCGAATAAAAGTAGAGTCCGTGCTCTGATGCGAAAGACTGGTTCGCCTTCCTTCTAGTTCATTCCTCCCATCGCGCTTGAGCCTTCCGGTCATGTACAAACAGAGCGCGTGAGCGTGTCGCCCTCACCGGTGCACGTTTGACGATGCTGGTTGTTGCAGAGGCCAGCGGTTCGAGCAGAATCTGGAGGCAAGATGGGGCGAATGCCGGCAGGACGGCGTGTTCTCCCTGTGCTGTTGTTCTTAATCGGCGGAGCATTCAGCCAGATGCACGCAGCAGCGCCGGCGCGCTGGAGCGAAGCCAAAGCGCAGCAGTGGTACGCAGCGCAGCCATGGCTGGTGGGTGCGAACTTCATTCCGGCAAATGCCATCAATCAGCTTGAGATGTGGCAGGCGGAGAGCTTCGATCCGGCGGAGATCGACAAGGAGCTGGGCTGGGCTGAAGGGCTGGGGATGAACACGATGCGTGTGTTCCTGCATGACCAACTCTGGCAGCAGAATGCGCCCGGCTTTCAGAAACGCATCGATACGTTTCTAGGCATCGCGGCGAAGCACCATATCAAGCCGATGTTCGTGCTGTTCGATTCCTGCTGGGACCCGGAGTTCAAGCTGGGACCGCAGCGGCCGCCGATTCCTGGCGTGCACAACTCCGGATGGGTGCAGAGCCCCGGCGCAAAGGCGCTCGAAGATGCAGCGGACTATCCACGGCTGAAGGCATTCGTGCAAGGGGTGGTTGGGGCGTTCGCCAATGACGATCGCATTCTGGCGTGGGACCTATGGAATGAGCCGGACAACGAAGGCGGCGGAGACTATGCGAAGCTCGAACCGAAGAACAAGGAAGAGCTGGTGGCGAGGCTGCTGCCACAGGTCTTCGCATGGGCGCGGGAAGAGCATCCGGTGCAGCCGCTGACGTCACCGCTGTGGCACGGGCCGCGCTGGGACGATGCGGCGGAGTTGAATGCAGTGGAACGTACGCAGATTCAAGAGTCGGACGTGATCAGCTTTCACGACTACGGATGGCCGGAGAAGTTCGCGGCGCGCGTGCATGAACTGGAGCAGTATCATCGACCGCTGATCTGCACCGAGTACATGGCGCGGCCGATGGGCTCGACTTTCGACGCCATTCTGCCACTGACCAAGCAGCTTCATGTAGCGGCGATCAACTGGGGCTTCGTGCAGGGCAAATCGCAGACATATATTCCGTGGGACAGCTGGAAGCGACCGTATGTGGAAGAGCAGCCGCCGGTGTGGTTCCACGATGTGCTCTATCCGGATGGGCGCCCTTATCGTGAACGCGAAGCGGAGATTCTTCGCGAGGAGACTGGTGTACTGGCCGCACGGGCACACGCGTCTTCGGCGCCATAGAGCAGAATCGCAGATAATAGACCCTCTTCGATCAACCCCTGCAACTTCGGCGTTCAGTGCACGAGAGTGGCGGTCTTGAGGAAGTCGTAACTGCCGGACGCCGAAACCTGGATGTGCTGCAGGCGATGGGTGTGCACCACAACGTTGTCCTGGTACCAGAGGGGGATGGTGGGCACGTCCCTGGCGACGATCTGCTGGACTTTGACGTAGTCGGCGCGATCGCGCGCGCGATCGGTTGATGCGGCGGCGTCGGCCATGAGTGCATCCAGCTCCGGGTTGATATAGTGGCCGCGATTTGCGCCATGCGGGGGCAGACTGGCGGTCGCGTAAGCGAGGCGGAAGATATCCGGGCTCTCGTTGCCGCCGATCCAGCGGAGTGCGTACATGCCAAAAGCGCCCTTGGTCACATCGGCGAAGAAGGTCCCGAACTCGTAGATGCGCACGTCCATGGCGATGCCGATGGCACGCAAATCCTGCTGGACCACCAGGGCCATCAACCGGGTAGGACTGCTGGTGTTCGAGATTTTCATCTCGAGATGAAAGCGCATGCCATCGCGACCGCGACGATAACCGGCGGCATCCAGCAGTGCGTTGGCCTTTGCCGGATCGAACGGATATTGTGCGATGTCATCGGTGCGCGCCCAGTGCCCGGGTGGAAGAAGATCATCTGCGAGTCGAGCCTGTCCGCGCCAGATCGTATCGAGGATGAGCTTGCGATCGATCGCCATCGCGACAGCCTGGCGCACGCGGACATCATGGAGATATGGGTCGCTCAGGTTCAGGTTGATGTAGTTGACGATGGTGCCGGGCGTGGTCTGGATCTCGAGACGCGGATTGGAGCGGAGGGCGTGCACGGTGTCCGGTTCGAGAGCGTTGATGGCGACGTCGGCCGAGCCCTTTTGCAATTCGAGCGCGCGGGTGGTGTCGTCCGGAACCACGATGAAGCGGAGACGCGGGATAGAGGGTTTTGTTTGCCAGCTGTCTTCGTTGCGCTCGAGGATGACGTCCTTGTCCTGCTGCTGCGAGACGAACTTGTAAGCGCCGGTGCCGATGGGGTGACGCCAGAAGTCTTTGCCGCTGCCTGCGGGCACGATGCCGAGTGCACCGTCCGAGAGGTTCCACAGCAGGAATGGATCGGGCTTTTTGAGATGCACCACACAGGTGTGCGGGCCGGGCGCATCGACGTGGTCCACCTGGAGGAATGAGCCGGATTTCGCAGTGATGACAGTGCCGTTGTGCGCGGAGTCGATGGACCACTTCACATCGGCTGAGGTGAGCAGGCTGCCGTCGTGGAAACGCACACCGGGGCGCAGATGGAAGACATAGGTGACCGGATCCGGCTGGTCCCAGCTTGTCGCAAGCCAGGGCTGGACCTCGTAGTGCTCATCTCTCTTGACCAGCGAATCGAAGATCAGCATGTCGAGGCGTTCCGACTGCACGTCAACGCCGATCCGTGTGTCCAGACTTGTCGGGCTGGACTCGATGAGCACGACGGCGGTGTTCGGGTCGGGCTTTCCGCCGCATCCGGCGAGCGTGAGCGCGCATGCTGTGGCAGCCGCGTATAGGATGCAACAACAGCTGCGTCTAGACATACGTGATTTGGCCAAGGATGGCCGGGTGTGAGGCGCCGGTAGCTGCAGGAACATTGCCGGGGAGGCGGTGCCAGGTATGCCACGCGAGCAGCGCGAAGGCGACGGCCTCCTTGGCTTCAGAGGGAATGCCGAGATCATCAGTGGTCTGGATGCGGCAATGGAAGGGGCCGAGATCAGCGGCGAGCATCCGCATCAGCGTCTGGTTGCGCGCGCCACCGCCGGCGACGATGTAGTCGACGGAAGCGTCGCCGAGATGCGGAGCCAGGAAGAGGCGCCAGGCGAGCGCGATGCTGCGCGAGGTGAGCGCGGTCGCAGTGGCGAGAGTGTCGTGCGATGTAAGGCGATGACGCTTCGCCAGCGATCGCAGGCGATCGACGAAGGATGTCCCGTACTGCTCGCGACCCGCGCTCTTTGGCGGTCGCTGGCGGTAATAGGGATCGCGCAGCAGAATGGAGAGGACGGCATCATTCGGAGTGCCGGCGGCCGCGAGACGCCCGCCACGGTCGTAGGGCCTGCCGAAGAGTTGCTGGGTGAGCGCATCGATGACCATGTTGGCGGGGCCGGTATCGAAGGCGATCAACTGATCGAGTGCTCCGCCTGCTGGGACGAGGGTGAGGTTAGCGATGCCGCCGAGGTTCTGCAACACGCGCGCGCGGCGCGGCTGCGCGAAGAGTGTGGCATCGAGCAAGGGGACGAGCGGCGCTCCCTGTCCGCCGGCCGCCATGTCGGCAGGACGAAAGTTCGAGACCACGGGCGCATGAGCGGCGGCGGCGATCAGGGCGGCTTCACCCAACTGCCAGGTGCAGGCGATGCTGCGGCCGGCGTAGGGCTTCGGGACGCCCTGGTGATAGATGGTCTGACCGTGACAGCCAACGAGGTC
>DASZGZ010000065.1:0-3231 GCA_035938355.1 Acidobacteriaceae bacterium | reverse complement strand
GAGAAGGAACGCGGCATCACCATCCTGGCCAAGAACACGGCGATCCATTTCAAGGACTCCAAGATCAACATCGTCGACACCCCCGGCCACGCCGACTTCGGCGGTGAGGTCGAGCGCGCCCTCAAGATGGTCGACGGCGTCATGCTGCTGGTCGATGCCTCGGAAGGCCCGCTGCCGCAGACCCGGTACGTGCTCTCGAAGGCCCTCGAAGCCAAGCTCCCGCCCATCCTGGTCATCAACAAGATCGACCGCCCGGACGCCCGTGCCCAGGAAGTCCTGAACGAGGTCTACGACCTCTTCATCGACCTCGACGCCGAAGAAGATCAGCTCGACTTCCCGGTCCTCTACACCAACGCCAAGCAGGGCACTGCGTCGCTCTCGCTCGATACCCCCGGCACAGATCTGCAGCCGCTCTTCGAGACCATTCTCACGGCGCTGCCCCCCGCCCCCGGCGACGCCAAAGGCCCGCTGCAGATCCAGGTCACCAACCTCGACTACTCCGACTACCTCGGCCGCCTCGGCATTGCCCGCGTCTTCAACGGCACACTCAAGACCGGCGACGAGATCAACATCTCCAAGCGCGATGGCTCGCTGCAGAAGACCAAGATCACCAAGCTCTTCTCCTTCGAAGGGCTCAAGCGCACGGACATCACCCAGACCGTGGTCGGCGACATCGTTGCCATCGCAGGCGTCACCGGCATCACCATCGGCGAAACCATCGTCGACCTCGAGAACCCCAAGCCGCTGCCGCCCATCATCATTGATGAGCCCACCATTGCTATACAGTTCTCCGTCAACAACTCACCCACCGCGGGACGCGAAGGGCAGTACGTCACTAGCCGCAACCTGCGCGAGCGCCTCGATAAGGAGCTGCTCACCAACGTCTCCATTCGCGTGGAAGAGACCGGCTCGCCGGACAGCTTCAAGGTCCTGGGTCGCGGTGAGCTGCAGCTCGCCATCCTCATCGAGATGATGCGCCGCGAAGGCTATGAGCTTATGGTCGGCCGCCCCGAGATTGTCACTCGCGTCGTCGATGGCAAGACCATGGAGCCGGTTGAACACCTCACCATCGACATCCCGGAGAACTTCGTTGGCACCGTCATCGAACGCCTCGGGCCACGCAAGGGCGAGATGGTGAAGATGACCAACCACGGCTCCGGCCGTGTCCGCATGGAGTTCCGCGTGCCCTCGCGCGGCCTCATCGGCCTCCGCTCCGAGATGCTCACCGAGACGCGCGGCACCATCGTCATGAATGCGCTCTTCGACGGTTATATCCACTACCAGGGCGAGATTCCGCAGCGCCCCACCGGCGCGCTCATCGCCGACCGCCCAGGTACCACCACCGCCTACGCACTCGACGGGCTCCAGGACCGCGGCGTGCTGCTGGTGAACCCCGGCACCGAGGTTTACGAAGGCATGATCGTCGGCGAGCATTCGCGCGACAACGATCTGGACGTGAACGCGGTGCGCGAGAAGAAGCTCACCAACATGCGCGCATCGAGCGCGGACGAAGCCATCCGTCTCGTGCCGGTCAAGGCGCTCAACCTCGAGCAGGCCATCGAGTTCATCGCAGAGGATGAGCTGGTCGAGGTCACGCCGAAGTCGCTGCGCCTGCGCAAGAAGATCCTGCAGGCCAACCGCCGCCCGCGCCGCAACGCGCAACCGGTAGCGGGATGAACGACAAAGGCAGCGTGTAAGCTGGATTGTTAGGAGCGGCCGGTCCGGGCCGCTCCTTGGATTTTGCAGGTAGTGGGGATTTTTGCAGGTAGTGGATGGCGAACCAGGGAAATCTCTTCAGCACCACCCAAGAGCCGTCGACCGCGGTAGAGCCTGAGCCGCCGCATGAGCGGCCAAGGCAGATCCCGCGCTGGCTGCTGGTCGTAGAGATGACGCTCTTCGTCATTCTTCGCCTCTACGTCGGCGCGCTGGTCGTCCTGCTGCCGTGGCGCAGCGTCTGGACCACCAATGCATGGATCAACAACTGGCCCATCATTGCAGGCTTCCTGGCTCAGGGCTGGGTGCGCGGCATCGTCTCCGGCATCGGCCTGCTCAACATCTGGATCGCCTTCAGCGTCCTGTTCCATCGCAAACATCGCTTCTGATTTCTCTATGCCCGATCAAGCGCCCGCACCCCTCGAATCCGCATCGCTCGCCTACGAGAACCCCGCCTTTCTGAACAGTCCGGATGGCCGCCTCATCCGCATCATGGCCGAATACGCTGAGCCCCTCGCTCGTTTCCGCCGTGAGCGCATCCGCGATACCGTCGTCTTCTTCGGCTCGGCGCGCTTCCACGCGCTCGACATCGCCAATCGCGAGTTGGAGCTGCTGGCGCGTCCCTACGGCAGCGAGCGGGCGCCGCATCATGAACAGCCGGCAAAGGGCGCGGAGTTGGACGCCTGCAGATTGGACGACGGCAGCGCCAATGATCTGAAGTGCCGCCGCGCCGAAGCAGCCGTGGAGATGGCGCGCTACTACGAAGACGCGCGCCGCCTGGCCTACATCTTCACCCAGTGGGCGATGACTCTGAAGGGCCGCCAGCGCCGCTTCGTTGTCACCTCCGGCGGTGGGCCGGGCATCATGGAAGCCGCGAACCGCGGCGCATACGAAGCCGGCGGCCAAACCGTTGGGCTCAACATCAAGCTGCCATTTGAGCAGTTGCCCAACCCCTACATCACGCCGGCGCTCAACTTCGAATTCCACTACTTCTTCATGCGCAAGTACTGGTTCGCCTACCTTGCCAAGGCGCTGGTGGTCTTCCCCGGCGGCTTCGGCACGCTCGACGAAGCCTTCGAAATCCTTACCCTCACCCAGACGGAAAAGCTGGCCAAGAAGATCACGGTCATCTTCTACGGTTCGTCCTACTGGAAATCGGTAATCAACCTGGATGCACTCGTGGAAAAGGGAACGATCTCGCCCGGAGACCTCGAGCTCTTTCAGTACGCCGACACGCCGGAAGAGGCTTTCTCGTTGCTACAGGCTGGTTTAACCAAGAATCACCTGGAGCCGGAGAGCCGCCACGCGCAGCCTGCCGACGGGACCCCGGCCCCGGAGACCCACGCCGACCTCGCGCCCGACATCGCGAAAACCCGTTAAAGGCCACGTTCAGGCCCGTAACTAACACGGTTCCTTTCCGATCTGGAACCGCAGTTTGCACGAAAGTTACGGCATCTTCTTGTCCGCGTAATGCCCCTTTCATCGGGCCGTTCTCATACTGACCATGCAGGTCTGAGG
>DASZGZ010000064.1:0-3658 GCA_035938355.1 Acidobacteriaceae bacterium | reverse complement strand
CGGCTACTTCGGCCGCGGCTTTGAAGGCGGCTATTGGGATCACGACCGCTTCCGTTACAACACCGCAATCATGCACGTGGACCACGATCGCTTCCGCGACTACGCCTACGAACGCAGAATTGATGTTCGCAACGACAACCGTGTCAGCTTCAACGGCGGTCGCGGCGGCGTCCAGATGCGTCCCAACGGCGATGAGGAGCGCTGGGCTCGCGAGCAGCACACAGCACCGCTGGCAGCACAGCACCAGAACGAGATGCGCGCCAGCCAGGACCATGCCCAGTTCGCGAATGTAAACCATGGGCGTCCGGAAAACCTGGCCCGCACCGAGCCGGCATCCTTCAACCGCAACATGCCGGTGAATACCCGGCCCGCGATCAACAACGCACGGCCAACGCCCAACAACAACCAGAACTTCAACCGGGCTCCCGTCAGCAACAACAACAACGCCTATCATCCGCAGGCAAACCCGCAGATGAACCAGCACACGCAGCCGCAGGCGTATCGTCCGCAGCCTCAGCCTCAGCCTCAGACCTACCGTCCGCAGGCGAGCGCGCAGATGAACGAGCACACGCAGCCGCAGGCGTACCACCCGCAGGCTCAGCCACAGACGTATCGTCCGCAGGCAAGCCCGCAGATGAACCAGCATGCGCAGCCGCAGCAGATGCACCAGGCACCCCAGCCGCAGGAGTCTCACGGCGGCGGTGGCGGACATGACGGCGGCGGTCATGACGGTGGTGGACACGGACACGGCCGCTAAGCACAGCAGGCCTAATGGAAAGGGCGGACCTCATGGTCCGCCCGCTTCTTTTGCAGAGATGAATTCCTCTATGGATGCCCGGCCGGGATTTCGTTGACGCTGTGCGCCAGTCCCGCCGCTTCCATCGTCGCGCCAATCATCGCCGGAAAGCCCATGCAGGAGTTCAGCATGAGCTGGTAAAGCCGGTGGTCGCTCCAATCCTGGTTGTAGAAGCGCCGGATGTAGCTCGCGCGCCGGTTATCGGTCGCCTCCAGCTCCTGCTGGGCATCCGCCGCGCGGTCGGGAAACTGGTCCCGGAACCAGGCCAGCTTGCGCGCCGTGGAGGCATACACGAAGACATGGAAGGTGCCCGGCACGTTGATCAGCGCCGACGCCGCCCCGCGCCCCACCACGACGCAGCGGCCCTCCGCCACCCGCTCCTTCAGGTAATCGCGAATCAGGCTGGTCAGCCGCTCGCTGTCGAAGACCTCAGAAGGGGACATGATTGCCGGCATCCGCTCCACGCTGGCGTGCCAGAAGGTCTTGCCCAGTCGGTAATACCACGGGTCCAGCCGCTCGTCGCAGTTGGCCACCATGCGCTTGTCCAGCCCGATCTTGCCGGCAATCTCATCCACGATGCACTTGTCGATCAGGCGCCAGCCCAGATAATCGGCCAGCAGATGGGCGAACTCGCCGCCGCGGCTCCCGTACTCCCGCTCAACTGTGATGATGCGTACCATTGCTCTCCCAGTCGCCGGCGCTCCTCGCCGACATAGAGTGCGCCAGCAGCTTACCACCCACCTGCCGCGCTGACTACTGAGACTTGGTGACAGCCATTTGGTTACTGCGGTAGCTCGTCTATTGCCTCAAGTCAACTATCGTAGCGCCCGCGCCGCCCTCGGCCTGCGTCGCCTCCGTCACCGTGGCGACATGCGGATGACCTGTCAGCATGGCCCGGAGCGCCCTGCGCAGGACGCCCATTCCGGTGCCGTGGATGATGCGCACCCTCTGCAGCCCCGCCAGGAAGGCGTGATCGAGGAAGCCCTCCACTTCGGCCGTGGCCTCGGCCACAGTCTGGCCGATGACGTTGAGCTCCGCCCGCATATCGTCGGTCGACGACGCCATCGTCACCGACACCCCCCGGCGCCGTGCCGCTTCGACCGGGTTCAGCTCCGCCGCCGCCCGCCGCGACGAGATGACCTCTGCGATGTCACCCCGGGGCACCCTCATCTTCATCGGCCCCATCGCCACCTCAAAATTGCTGTCGTCAATCTGCCGCTCCACCACAGCAATACGTCCGAGCGATTTCAGCCGCACCGTGTCGCCCGCCGCAACGTGACGCACCACGTGTGGCTGTGCCTGCGGATCGCCCTTGTCCGCGCCCGTGTGCTGCGCAACTGCCGTTGCGTTGAACTGTTCAGCGAATTCGCGACGCAGCCGCGCGATGCGCCGCTCCGCTTCCTTCGAGAGCTTCTGCTGCTGCATGCGGTCGTCAATTGCCTTCACCGCCTCGCGCATGCGGAACTCGAAGTCTTTCATCAGCGAGGCTAGTTGCTGTTCCAGCTCACGAACCTTGGCCTTCCATTCCTTCAAGCCTTCGGCCTCGAGCCGCAGCTTCTCGCGCTCGACCTCGCTCTCCCGCAGCCGCAGGCCGGCGCGCTCCCGATCGACAGCGGCGAGATCCGCGTGCAGCCGGTCGAGGAAGTGCGCGATGTCCTCGGTCTGATGCGACAGCTGGCGTCGTGCTGCGGCGATGATCTCTGGATCAAGCCCGATGCGCTGCGCTATGTTGATGCCCGCCGAGGCACCCGGCACGCCGAGCCGCAGTGCGTACGTGGGCGCCAACGTCTGCTCATCAAAGCCGACGGCAGCGTTCAGCACGCCGGTATGTTGCGCCGCATACACCTTGAGCGACGTATGGTGCGTGGAGATGATGGACCACGCGCGCGCGTTGAGGAAATGCGTCGCTATGGCAACAGCAAGCGCAGCGCCCTCTTCCGGATCGGTCGCCGAACCCAGCTCATCCAGCAGCACCAGCGAATGCTCGTCGGCCACCGCCGCGATGCGGTTCTGGTTGACGATATGTGCGGAGAATGTGGAAAGGTTCTGCTCGATCGACTGTGCGTCGCCGATGTCGGCCAGGAAGGCGCGGAAGACCGGAAGCACCAGCCTCTCCGCAGGAACGGGAACGCCAGCCTGCGCCATCATCGCCAGCAACCCGGCGGTCTTCAGCGCGACGGTCTTGCCGCCGGTGTTCGGGCCGCTGATGATCAACTGCCGCGCAGCGGACTCGAGACCCAGCGTCAGCGGCACGATGCCACCCCCGCCGCGGCGCAGCCGCCGCTCCAGCAACGGATGCCGCCCCTTCTCGACCAGCAACTCCGGCGCATCGTCGCTGGCAAAGGCAGGCGCTGTGCATTCGTACTCCTCGGCGAAGCGCGCCCGCGCCTGCAGCGCATCGACCTCGGCGAGTATCGCGGCCCCCGTAGCGAGCGTCATCGCCTCGCGGGCTATCTCGCTCGTCATCTGGACGAATATGCGGTGCACCTCGGCTTGCTCCTCGTCGAGCAGGCGGATGAGTTCGTTGTTCTGCTCGATGGTCTCGAGCGGCTCGATGTATACGGACTGGCCGCTGCTGCTGGCGCCGTGCACCACACCCGGGATGCGGCGCTTGAACTCTGCCTTCACCGGGATGACGAAGCGCTCGCCGCGAATCGTGATGAGGTCTTCCTGCGTCGAGCCCTCGCCGGAGAAGCGGCGCAGCGCCTGCCGCAGGCTGCTCTCGATGGCGCGCTGCTGGCGCTCGATCTCGCGGCGGATGCGGCGCAGATCGGGCGACGCATCGTCATTCAGGGTGCCGTCCGGGTTGATGCGCGACCGCAACGAGCGCAGCAAAGGCGCAAGCTGGTTGCCGCGCAACAG
>DASZGZ010000063.1:0-3004 GCA_035938355.1 Acidobacteriaceae bacterium | reverse complement strand
GATCCCCGCGCGCTTGACGCGATACTGATCACCCATGAGCATCAGGACCATGTGCAGGGCGTGGCAGTGCTTGCCCGCAAACTAGGAATCCCGGTTTATTTCACGGAGATGACGCACCGGGCCTGGGTGCGCTGGATGCATCCCCGCAAGCGCATGACCTACGCCGACTGGTTGCGCCAGCGGCAGGGCGCGGCCAGTGGAACCGCCGCAGAGGCCTCGACGCCAGGCGCCACTCTCGCCGCCGGCGCGGAAGAACAAGACACAGATTTATGCGACGAAGCGGCGTCCGAGGAGCGTGATCCCGCGGCGTTGCCATCGGTGTCCTACTTCGAGGCTGGCAAAGGCTTTGCTGTAGGCGATATTGGCGTGGAACCCTTCACCATTCCCCACGACGCTGCTGATCCGGTCGGCTTTGTTTTTGAGGGTGAGGGTGTCCGCATCGGTTTTGCCACTGACCTGGGCTACATGCCCGCGAATGCGCGGCAGGCGCTGCGCCGCTGCGATGTTCTGCTGATCGAATCAAATCACGATACCGAGATGCTGCGCGACGGCCCCTATCCCTGGAGCGTCAAACAGCGGGTCATGTCGCGGGTGGGGCATCTCTCCAACGAAGCGGCGGCTGAATTTCTGGAGCGCAACTACGACGGTCAGGCGAGGTATGTCATCCTGGCTCATTTGTCAGAAAGTAATAACCTGCCCGCCCTGGCGCGGGTGAGTGCCGAAAGGGCCCTTTGCGACCGGATGAGCCTGCTAGCGAACAAGGTACTGCTTGCCGAGCAGGGGCAACCCCTGTCGACGATCGCGCTTTAGCGTGCTATCTTGTTCCTATTACGTGATTTACGTGACCAGATGTAGAAAACTGTGTACCGCTGAAGTTACCAAATTGGGAATCCGCTGGTTTTGGGGCGCATCGAACCATTATCATAGGGTTAACGAAAATGACTTCCGGAAATCAGGGACACCCGAAAGAGATTGACAGCGACGCTCTGGCGTCGCCACGCTATACCCGCCAGGATGGCTGCGTCGACCCAGTGGTCGGCGATATATTGTCGAGCTGGCGCTACGACATTTCTGGAATCACGCCCGCCATGCGCGGCGACTATGAAGAGCACTTTGCGGAGTGCGCCTACTGCCGCAGCCGTCAGCATCTCCATCGCACGATTGACGTTGTGCTGATCGGCACGACGACCATTTCAACTGCTGCCTTTGTCCTCGCGTTGGCGATCATTCATCACATTCAGCCATTGCAGCATTGGGCGCTGGTCAATTTGCACCTGTGGGAGATCCCTATCGTGCTTAGCGTGCAGGCTGCTGCGGGTATTGGCCTGCTGCTTTCGTTTCTCTGCTGGGTCCTCGTTGCCATTGCAACGCCCGCGCCGGTATTTCTTACTGGCGTAGCACTGAATCAGGCACGCTCCTTGCAAGGACGCGTTCTCGACGATCGGGACTCGCGCGTCGCTTAGCTACGGATTCGCTCATGAAGGCCAGCCATCGGCTGGCCTTTCCGTTTTTAACTCTATGGTTTTAGCGCTCTGAAGCTGGGTTCAGTTGAAGGCCGCCCGTCAAGTCGCTCACCCGCTCCACATGATTGCTGCTGCACCACGTTGCGAGTCCTCGCGCCAGCCTCTCGACAGCGCGCGGATCCGCGTAGGAGGCGGTACCAACCTCCACGGCTGTGGCGCCGGCCAGCAGGAACTCGACAGCATCTTCGGGCGTGGTGATTCCACCCATGCCGATAACCGGAATTTTGACTGCCCGCGCAGCCTCCCACACCATGCGCACAGCGATGGGTTTGATGGCCGGTCCGGAGAGTCCGCCGGTGACGTTCGCGATGCGGGGGCGCCGGGTCTTCACATCGATGGCGAGCGAGACGAAGGTATTCACCAGCGAGATCGCGTCCGCGCCTGCGGCCTCCGCGACGCGTGCCATCTGCGCGATAGAGGTGACGTTCGGCGACAGCTTGACGATCAGCGGTCGACTCGCGAGGCGCTTCGAACGGACTACCAGTTCGGCCAGCTGCGCCGGGTCTCCACCGAAGATCAGCCCTCCGTGCCGGGTGTTCGGACAAGAGGCGTTCAGTTCATACGCAGCCACGCCTTCCGCGGTGTTCAGTTGCTCGATGACGGCGAGGTAGTCGTCCACCGTGTAGCCGAAGACGTTGGCAATGCAAGCCGTGCCGCTGTAGCGGCGCAGCAGAGGCAGCTTCTCCGCAATAAAGGCAGCGACGCCCATATTCTGCAGGCCGATGGCGTTGATCATGCCGGCTGGGGTTTCGATGATGCGCGGCGCATCGTTGCCGGACATGGGTTCGCGGGAGAGGCCCTTGGTGACGAAGCCGCCGATCTTGTCTAGCGACAGGATCTCCTCAAACTCGATGCCATAGCCGAAGGTGCCCGAGGCGGCGATGACAGGATTGCGCAGCTCCAGACCACAGAGCCGAACGCGCATGTCGGCCTTCACGGTTGAGTGACGCCTCCTGCTCCATCGGGTTTGGTTGCGTCGGGTTTAGGTGTGTCAGGCGGCGGTGTGGCAGGCGCGGGTGCGGTAGGCGCGGGCGTCGCAGGTTCGGTGGGTGTGGGTGTCGTCGGTGCAGGTGTGTCAGGCGCAGGTGTACCAGGAGTAGGTGTAGTAGGCGCAGGTTCGGTAGGCGCGGGCGTGGCAGGCGCAGGTGCCTCAGGTGTGGCGTTCTTCTCGCCCGGGGCGCCGCGGCGGGGGCGGCGCGCCGTCTTCGGAACCAACTGCCCCTCTGGGCTGACAGTCACGGGCTTCAAAGCTTGCGTGAGGACATGTCCGATCGATGCGGAAGGCTGGTTTACCCCAAGCAGTGCGGCGAAGGTAGCGGCGAAATCAACCGGCTCCACGTGCCCATAGTAGATGCCGGTCTGAAACGGAGCGCCATAGAAACCAAGCGGCACGTGACGATCGTAGGACCAGGCACTGAAGTGTGTGGTGCCGGTGCCGGCGGCGTTACCGTTCATCTGGTAAGCAGGCGGAATCAGCATCA
>DASZGZ010000062.1:0-7572 GCA_035938355.1 Acidobacteriaceae bacterium | reverse complement strand
GTTCGAGACCACGGGCGCATGAGCGGCGGCGGCGATCAGGGCGGCTTCACCCAACTGCCAGGTGCAGGCGATGCTGCGGCCGGCGTAGGGCTTCGGGACGCCCTGGTGATAGATGGTCTGACCGTGACAGCCAACGAGGTCAAGCGCATACCCCTGCGCGGCGGCCTGCACGGCGTCGCCATAAGCCTCGCCGAGGCGCCAGTTGAGACGCGCAAGCGCGGCGGCCGATGTATTGCGAGCGTCCATTGCCGCCAAAACCGCTTTGCGAAGCGTGGCCGGGTAGGGAAATGCGCGATGGCGCACCAGCTCGATCCGCGGCCGCGGACGCGCGGCGGAGATGCGGCAGAGCGCGACATCAATACCATCGGCCGATGTGCCGCTCATGATGCCGGCAACCAGCATCGATCTCTTCTTCACCGGCGGGGGAATCACACGCTTGCCTGCGGAGTTTTGGCCATGACCCCGGCGGTGAACGCGAGGACAGCTTCGCGCACGGCGGCCACCTCCGCCGCACGCGGAGGCAGAGAGGGCGAGGCGTGACGCAGCAGCTTTTGACGATGCGTGCGCACGGTTGCGGCGGAGTGCTCGACGAGGATGCGGAAAGTGCGGGAGCTCTCGGCCTCAGTCAGGATGGCTTCGTAGGCGGTGAGGACGAGAGCAGGATCCTTGCATATCTCGATCAGGTGCGTGCCCGAGGCGATGGCGGCGATGGCCGCTTCTCCCATCGGCGCATGATGCAGGATGCCGCCCATCTCCATGTCGTCGGAGACGATGAGGCCGCGGAAGCCTAGCTTGTGCCGGAGGGTGCGGTCAATCCAGAAGGGCGAGATGGATGCAGGGAGGGGCTTCGTATCGGGCTTGCTGAAGGCCTGCGGGTAGGAGGCGTGCGAGACCATGATGAAGGGCAGCGCGCGATGCAGTTTGCGAAAGGGAAGCATGTCTTCTTCCCAGAGCTGCTTCCAGGTGCGATCGATGGCCGGTGTGGCGTGATGCGAATCGAGCGCGCCGCTGCCCAGGCCGGGAAAATGCTTCCCGCAGCCGAGCGCTCCTGCCTTGCTGAGGCCGGTGAGGAAGGCTTCCGCGTAAGCGATGACGCCTCGCGGATCGCCAGCGACGACGCGTGTGCGCATCACTTCGACGGAAGCGGGTGTGCGCAGATCGAGCACGGGGGCGAAGGCGACATTGAATCCAAGCAGCCGCAGTTCGGAGCCGATGAGGTAGCCGTGCTCGCGATAGAGCTGCTTGCTGCGCGTCGCAGCCACAGCGGCAGGCGCGGGCATGGGCGCGATGAGGTCGCGCAGGCGATCGACCAGGCCGCCCTCGACGTCGACTGCATGGAAGAGGGGGCCGTCGCCGATCAGAGTTTCAACGCTCTCGAGAAGCGTCTGGACCTGCGCAGCCTCTTCGATATTGCGACGGAAGAGTACCGTGCCCGCAGGCCGGACCAGGCGCAGCCAGGCGCGCTCGGTGGCATCGAGCTCTGTTCCGGCGAGACCAACAAGCAGCAGCTGACCGACGTCGTGGCGCAGGCTCATTCGCATCTATGGTAGCGGCTTGTTGCCCGGCGGAGCATCAGGGTTTGCGGCGGCACGTATCTCAGTCTTCAACTCCTCGAGCAGATTCAGGGCCTGCAAAGGGGTGAGGCTGTTGGTGTCGAGATCGGTGATGCGATCGAGAATGCGCTGCGAAAGCGGGGTGAAGATGGTGAGCTGCAGGGGCGCGGAGGCGTCTTCGGCCTCGAGGGCGACGTTGCGTTTCTCCGATTTTTCGTGCTGGGCAAGGACGCGGCGTGCCCGTTCAATGACGGAGGCGGGGAGGCCGGCTAGCCGCGCCACGTCGATGCCATAGCTCTTGCTGGCGGCGCCCGGCTCGATGGTGTGAAGGAATGCGATGCCGGAGGGCGACTCCTTGACGGCGACGCGCAGATTGCTGAGGCGGGGCAGCTGCTCAGCCAGCAGCGTGAGCTCGTGATAGTGGGTGGCGAAGAGGGTACGGGCGCCGATGCGGCCGTGGATGTACTCAAGGGTGGCCCAGGCGAGCGAGAGGCCATCGAAGGTGGCGGTGCCCCGGCCCATCTCATCGAGCAGGATGAGCGATTGCTTCGTGGCGGTGTTGAGGATGGTGGCGGTTTCGGTCATCTCGACCATGAAGGTGGAGCGGCCGCGCGCGACGTTGTCGCTGGCGCCGATGCGGGTGTAGACGCGGTCGACCAGTCCGAAGCGCATGCTTCGCGCCGGGACGAAGCTGCCCATCTGCGCCATGATGACCAGCAGCGCCGCCTGGCGAAGATAGGTGGATTTGCCGCCCATGTTGGGGCCGGTAAGCAGCAGAACAGCGGGACCCTCGGTGGACAGATAGAGGTCATTGGGAACGAAGCGGCCTTCTGCGTTCTCCTCCATGCGCCATTCGACGACCGGGTGGCGTGCTGCGGCAGCTTCGAGGACGCACTCCTCGGTCACAACTGGCTGTGCGTAGCCTCGCATGGCGGCGACGTGGGCGAAGTTGCCGAGCAGGTCGAGCTCTGCGACGACGGCAGCACTGCGGCGAATGCGCGCGGCGGCAGCGAGGATGGTAGCGCGCAGCTCGGCGAAGAGGCGGCGCTCGATCTCGATAGCGCGCTCGTGCGCGGTGAGCACGCGTGTCTCATAGTCTTTGAGCTCAGGCGTGGTGAAGCGCTCGGCGTTGACCAGCGTCTGCTTGCGCTCGTAGTCGGAGGGCACGGACTTGAGATTGGACTTGGTGATCTCGATGTAGTAGCCGAAGACATTGTTAAAGCGAACCTTTAAGGATCCGATGCCGGTGCGCTGGCGCTCCCGCTCCTCGATGGCAGCGATGGACTGGCGGCCACTCTGGCTGAGAGTGCGCAGCTCGTCGAGCTCAGCGAGAACGCCGCCTGCAATGACGCCTCCGTCGGCGAGGGTGAGCGGTGGTTCGCTGACCAGTGACTTTGCGATGGCGCTGTGAATATCTTCCAACCGGTCGAGCCGCTCGTGGGCTTGCTGCCACCGCGGTGCTTGCAAGGGAGCAACGGATGCGGCGACCAGCGGCAAGCGCGCCAGGGAGGCGCCGAGGGCGAGTACGTCGCGGGGTCCGGCGGAGTCGAGCGAGACCCGGCCGAGCAGGCGTTCCATGTCGAGCACACCGCTGAGCGCGCGGCGCAGCTCTTCGCGAGGCTGCAAGGAGGCGTGCAGCTCCGCGACGGCGGCGAGGCGTGCTTCGATCTCCGCCTGATCGAGCAGCGGCCGCAGAAGGTTGGAGCGCAGCAGACGCTTGCCCATCGGCGTCTGGCAGCAGTCGAGGGTGTGGAAGAGGGTGGTGCGGGCGGAGGCGTCGGCGAACAACGGCTCGACGAGCTCGAGATTGCGAACGCTGACCGGATCGAGCTCCAGATGCTCGGCGCGCTCGTAGTAGCGCAGGCCATCGATGTGTGAAAGATCGCCCGCCTGCGTGGAGCGGACGTAGTGCAGCGCTGCGCCGGCGGCGACGGCGGCGGCGGTATGGCCCGCGAGGCCGAAGCCGTCGAGTGAGCGCGCCTGCAGTTGCCGCTCAAGGAGCGGGAGGGCGTAGTCGGCGCTAAAGGCCCAGGCGTCGAGACGCGTTTTGGTGCGGATGGGATCGAGTGCTGTGGCAAGCGTTTCGGCGGGCAGCGCAGGGAAGAGGCTGCTCTCTGCGGCCAGTAGCAACTCGGCCGGCTGCTGGCGGCTCAACTCGTCGAGACAGAGCATCGCCGCGGGCTTGCCGCTGAACTCCGTGGCGCGGAACTCGCCGGTCGAAAGATCAAGAAGGGCGAGGCCGACGCGATCCTCTGTGGCGTGTACGGCGGCGAGATAGTTGTTGCGCTCCGAACGCTGGGCCGGGTCGAGCGCAGTGCCCGGCGACAAGACGCGTGTGACCTCGCGGCGGACGATCTTTTTGGCGAGCTTCGGGTCCTCCATCTGCTCGCAGATGGCGATGCGGTAGCCCTTGTGAAGGAGCCGGCCGAGGTAGCCTTCGACGGCGTGATAGGGAACACCGCACATCGGGACCTGGCGTTCGCGGTCGCGGGCGGTGAGGGTGATCTCGAGTTCCCGGGCCGCGGTTTTCGCGTCGTCGTAAAAGAGCTCGTAGAAGTCGCCCATGCGGAAGAAGAGCAGGGCGTCCGGATGCAAGGCCTTCGCGGCAAAGTACTGCCGCATGAGGGGAGTTTGTACCGCATCGGCGGAGTCAGTTGGGGTGCTGGCAGACACAGAAACGCCAGCATAGAGCATTTCGCCCGCAGGTGCAGAGGGTGGGCCATGCTGGTGCGGCCTGTCCATCAGGAAGGCCGCATTCAGAGGAGGTCGCATTTTCCACAGAATGAGGAGAATGCTCTGCCCGGAAGCTATGCCGGCGGTGGGCAGCCAATCGCCGGCGTAAGCGAATCGGTTCGGTTACTCGGGGTTAGTCAGCGCATCGGAGCCGTGCTGCTTCACCATCTTGTTATAGATACCCAGCAGCAGGAACGGCGCCGCCCACTGGCCGAAGAAGAGCGCGTTGTGATTCTTTCCCTGGAGCTTGGCGATGAGGGAGGCCACCATGGAGGCGCCCGCGGCACAGAGGTAAAAGCTGGATGGCAGTTGAGCAGAGTAGCTCTCGAGCAACGAAGTTACCTGATCCTCTTCGATGTCGCCTGCGCGTACTCGGTAATCGGTCATGCGAAAGATCTCCTTGGGCTGCGGGCGCTGTGAACTCCGCAGCACTTACAAAGAAGATGCAAAGGCGATCATGGAAGTCAACCGGCCGGCACCATTCTCTTCCAGTGTCGCAAAGGAATGCACGCTTTCTGTGCACGCCGGTTACGTCGCCGGTGGGGTGCAGGAGTCGCTACTCAGGATGTGCAATGACGGTTGCGATATTCAGGCAGGATCCTTCGCAGCCGGCGGGCACCGTTCTCTTTTGAACGTAAACCTGCCGGTCGTTTCTCTATTCGCCCAGCATCAGGCGTTGGACGGAGGTGGCACGGCCGGTAGCGGCATCCGCCTCGATGAGGAGTGCGCACAGCCGAGCGTCGCCGCGTGCCGGCTCGAACTTGCCTGGCATGCCGCTGATAAATCTCTGAATTACTAGCTCTTTCTCCACACCAATCACACTGTCGTAGGGTCCGCTCATTCCCACGTCAGTCTGATAGGCAGTGCCGTTTGGTAACACGCGTTCGTCCGCAGTAGGCACATGAGTATGCGTGCCGAGCACAGCAGTAACCCGGCCATCAAGATACCAACCGAGTGCCATTTTCTCCGACGTGGCCTCGGCATGGATGTCGACCAGGATCACCTTGGCGCGGATGCCGGCGAGCAGACGGTCCGCGGTACGGAAGGGGTCGTCATTGGATTGCATGAAGACCCGGCCCTGCAGATTCATGACGGCATAGGGGGTACCGGTGGGGAGCGTGCCTTCATAGAGACCGAAGCCGGGGGAGCCCGCCGGGTAGTTTGCCGGCCGCACAATGCGGCGTGGCCGATCATGGCTTTCCGCCGGGACAGAGCCTAGATAGTCGATGATTTCGCGCTTATCCCACACGTGGTTGCCGGTGGTTAGGACGTGCGCGCCGAGGTCGAAGAGATCCTCGGCGATGGGCGGCGTCAACCCGAAGCCGCCGGCGGCATTTTCCGCATTGACGACCACGAGGTCTACCTGGCGTTCCTGGATGAGGTGCGGCAGGTGCTCCCGCACTACGCGTCTTCCTGGACTACCGAAAACGTCCCCGACAAAGAGCAATTTCACAGAGAATCGTACCTTTCTTGAGTAACCATGACAGTTCGTCGGCAGCGAGTTCGAGGCTGTCCGAAATGCAACTGATTGCGTATCGTGGCCGATGACTTCCGGTGTTACCTGCAAACCAACGTGACAGGTTCGTCACGAGTGACAGATCTCTTTTTTATGGTAGCGTTTCGCTTATGGCAGCCAACACACGCTTTGTGACCGGTGTCCATATCCTGGTCATTCTTTCGCAAAATGACGCGTTGAAGACTTCCGCCGATCTCGCTGAGGTGCTTCACACTAACCCTGTTGTTATTCGCAGAATACTGTCTTCTCTGCAGCAGGCTGATCTTATCGTGAGTCAGAAGGGGCCCTCTGGTGGATCAAAGCTGACTCGTCCCGCTAAGTCGATCACGCTGGCTCAGGTGCATCACGCGCTTGAATCGAGTGGCAAGTTGAATCTGCCCAAGAGCAGCGGCGCGGTCGCTTCGAAGATCCACGCGGCGATAGGCAAGGCATACCGTGATTGCCACCGCGCCTTTGAGGCGGAACTGGACAAGGTGACGCTGGCCACATTGGTGAAGCGCGCGCAGAAGTCGAAGTAAGCGATCGACGTCAGCTCTCGCTGTGATCCTGGCCGGAGGACTCCTTGGCCGGGCGCATAAGCGGGAAGAGAATCACGTCGCGGATCGACCGGGCGCCGGTGAGGATCATGGTGAGCCGGTCGATGCCGATGCCTTCCCCGGCAGTCGGCGGCAGGCCGTAAGCCAATGCCCGCACGTAGTCTTCATCCGGTTGATGGGCTTCCTCGTCACCGCGTTCGCGCTCGGCAAGCTGCTGCCGGAAGCGCCGCTCCTGATCCACCGGATCATTCAGCTCGCTGAAACCATTTCCCAGCTCGAAGCCTCCGATATAAAACTCGAAGCGCTCCACCCACTCCGGCTCGTCGGGCTTGGCCTTGGAGAGCGGTGAGACGGCGAGGGGGTAGTCGTAGATAATGGTTGGCTGGACGAAGTGTTCTTCGGCTACCGCTTCGAAAAGCGAAGCGATGGTCTTGCCCGTTGGCTCTCCTGTCTGCACTGGAATATTGACACCACCAGCGCGCGCGCGTTCTACCAGACTGAGCACAGAAGATGCGTCGGCGAAGTCGTTGGGAGTGGGTGCAGTGCCCGCGGCTGGCGGCCAGAAAGCGGCGATGGCCTCGCGCATCGAGTAGCGCTTCCACTGTGACAGATCAAGCGTTGTGCCGTTGAACTCCGTCGTCAGAGTTCCATTGACTTCCATTGCGATAAATTTCACCAGCTCCTCGGTAAGGTCCATCAGGTCGTGGTAGTTGGCGTAGGCCTGATAGAACTCGAGCATGGTGAACTCGGGGTTGTGCTGCGTGGAGACGCCTTCGTTGCGGAAGTTGCGATTGATCTCGTAGACACGATCGAGGCCGCCGACGACGAGGCGCTTGAGATAGAGTTCCGGAGCGATGCGCAGGAAGAGAGAGATATCCAGCGCGTTGTGGTGGGTGACGAAGGGCCGCGCCATGGCGCCACCGGCGATGGACTGCATCATCGGTGTCTCGACTTCGAGATAGCCGCGCTCATCGAAGAAGCGTCGTATGGCGCGCAGCACCTGGGCGCGCTTTACGAAGACCTTGCGCACATCGGTGTTGATGAAGAGATCGAGATAGCGCTGGCGATAACGCAGCTCCACGTCCTCCAGCCCGTGATACTTCTCCGGCAGCGCGAGCATGGACTTGGTGAGGAAGGTGATGGTATCAACGTGGACGGTGAGTTCGCCGGTGCGGGTACGGAAGAGATAGCCGGTGACGCCGATGTGGTCGCCCAAGTCGAGCAGCTTGTAGAG
>DASZGZ010000061.1:0-2183 GCA_035938355.1 Acidobacteriaceae bacterium | reverse complement strand
AGGTCCGTATTGAAGCGGCGCGGCGCTTCCACATTGGAGATGACGTCATTCATGGGCTGCACGTGCTGCAGGGCTAGGAGGGGATCAATTTCGGCGATGGTGGAACGCAGGACTCGGTTCATTTGCTCGGGAGGCAGGGCTGAATCGAGAGTGATGTACCCGGCGGCGGGTCTTGTCAGGGTTCTTGAGGGCTGAGGGCCGGAAAAAATCTCGGGCTGCTGCATCGGGAAGTACCACTGATCGCCGCTGGGTTCATCGCGAGACGCGAGCTTGGTATCAGCGACAACACCGACAACCGTCGCCCACGGCATACCCTTTTTCGGGTTGCCGAGATGAATGCGCTTGCCGATCGCTCGCTGACCCGGCCAGGCATGCCTGGCCATGGACTGGTTCACGATCACAGCGAGAGGCGCGTTGGAGCGGTCATCCATGGTGAAGTAACGGCCGTCCAGTAGCGGGATGCCCATGGCACGGAAGTAGTCGCCGTAGGTCATGGCAAAACCGGCGAACTCCAGCTTCCATTTGTCCGCGGACACGCCTTCGATCGTGTATGTAGCTAGTGCGGAAGTGCCGGACGCGGGGAGGACATTGGTAATCCCGACTGCGACTGTTCCGGGTTTGCCGTCAAGCCGGTCGATGACGGCACGATGGAAATTTTCCGCAGAAGCATCGGTGGGATACTGCGTGAGGGGGAGTTGATACTCGGCGACGAGCACGTGGTCAGGACGAAAACCAGGATCAACGGCGCGCATTTTCTGGAAGCTGCGCAGGAATGCGCCCGATGCGGTAAGCAGCACCAGAGCGATAGCTACCTCGGATGCGACCAGGGCTGAGCGCAGCCAGGAATGGCTCGAAGCGCTCCGGACGCCTTCTTTGAGGCATTCCACCAGGTTGGTGCGCAAGGCTGCGAACGCCGGCGTAAGGCTGCACAGGGCGCCAGTGGTAAGGGCGAGGAGGAGAGCGAAGGCGACCACGCCTCCATCCATGGCGATGGAGTCGACCCGGGGCATGGATTCCGGCAAAAGGCGCAGGGCCGTGCGGACGGCGATCGCGGCAAACGCTAGACCCACCAAGCCACCCGCAATGCTGAGCAGCAGCCCTTCGAGAACGGATTCGCGGATGATGGCGCTGGAGCGAGCACCGAGGGCGAGACGGACGGCATATTCGCGGCGCCGGCGGATGGCTCGGACCAACAGCAAGCCACCGACATTGACGCAGGCGATCAGCAGAACGATCGAGACGGCAAAGAGCAGGGTGCGCAGCAAAGGTCGAACGGTGCCCACGGTGTTTTCGCGCAACAACGTTGCTTTACCCTGAATGTGAATGGCAGACATGTTGGGTGGAAAGTCATGCATAATCTGCTGGGCCACTCGGTCGGCATCCTGCGCGGCCTGCGCGACGGTGGTGCCGTTCTTGAGTCGGGCCACCAAGCCGTAGCCCCAGAAGCCTGCGAAGTCGTCAGAAAGTTCATTCGGCGTGAGGCTCATTGGCACCCACAGTTGGGCCTGGTCCAGGTGTCCAGTCTGTAGCGGAAATTCGAAGCTGCGTGGCATGACACCGATGATTGTGTAGGACCTGCGGTTGAGGTCAATCGATCTGCCGAGAACCTGGGGATCAAGGTGGTAGCGGTTCAGCCAGAGCGCGTAACTGAGCACGGCGAGCTGTTGATGGGCATCTTCTTCTTGTGCCGTGAAGACTCGGCCGAGGATGGGCTGAACAGCGAGTGTGGGAAAAAGGGTGGAAGTCAGCCGAGCCGCGTTCACTTGCTCCGGAGTGGCGCCGCCGGAGAGTTCATAATGAGTGCCGGCAAACCCACCAAGAGAGGAAAAGGCGCGCGTGGACTTCGAGTATGTGCTGATCTCGCGGGCCGTGATGGAAGTGCCCTGACCGTTTCCGAGGCGATCTCCTATCAGAACGAGGCGGTCCGGGTCGCTGAATGGTAGCGGCCTAAGGAGGATGCCTTCGACAAGTGAGAACATAGCGGTAGTGGCGCCGATGCCCAAGCCCAGGATGAGCACAACGGTGAGGGTGAAGCCGGGCGTTTTGCGCAACTGGCGCAACGCGAAACGCAGATTTTGTGCGAGCGAGTACATAGTCCCCCGGTAGCTCCCAAATGGAGGGAGCAATCGCGTGAACGTGATTAGAAAACATTAAGGGCTGCTTTTTCAATCTGTAAGAGTGGT
>DASZGZ010000060.1:0-10035 GCA_035938355.1 Acidobacteriaceae bacterium | reverse complement strand
GCGCGGCCCGGCAAGGCGCTGCTCTGCCGTCTTCAGCGTCGATTGCAGATTGGGACTGCGCTCTTTCAGCTCCAGCCGGTCGACCAGGGACCGCAGCTCCGCCACGAGCACACGCAACCCGTCCACCGCATCTGTTCGCTGCTGCCTCTGGTCTGTGACTGTTGGCGAAATCATCGTCACCCTTGATCGGAAAGCGACGTGAAGGGGCCCCGGATTATGCGTGCTGCAAATTGGCGCGTCTCAGTGTACCGGCGCGAGCCCGCCAAGTCGCCCTGAAAAGATGTCCGATTGGGCTGCCTTCCTATCGAGGCTGCCGTCGGTAACGCAGGCGATTCCTACTTGGTCAACGATCAACTCTCGCAGGGCCGGAAGACCGGCTTACCCTTGTCGCTCCAGCTCACACGCCCCATCGGCCTGTGGTGGTCGTGGGTAAACAGCACCAGCCACTCCTCCGGAATGGCCCGCGCATAAAAGCGCTTCCGCTCCTCGATGCACCGCAGCGGGTCAAGGTCGTAGCCCAACACCCAGGTAACGTCGAGATGTGCGCTGGTTGGCAACAGGTCGCTGATGTAGCAGGCATGCTGCCCCCCGGACTCAATGTGTACCGCCATCAGTTGTTGCGTGTGCCCGGGAAACAGCTCCACCGAGATGCCGGGTAGGATCTCCTGGATCTCGCCGGCCTCTATGTCAAGCAGAGACATCTGCCCGTTCGCCACCAGCGGATCGTAGTTTGCTCCGATGTAGCTCACAGCATCGCGTTCCAGTTGCAGATGGCCGTGCTCCACCTCGCCGTGGTGCGCGAAGTACTGCGCATTCGGAAACGTCGGCACCACACGCCCATCCGGCAGCCGCGTGGTGTTCCAGCCGCAGTGGTCGAAATGCAGATGTGAGTTGATCACCACATCCACCTCTTCCAGCCGGATGCCGGCCGCGCCGAAGCTGTCCGGCAGACATGCCTTCGCGTCATAGATAGCGCGCAGCTTCTCCGGCAGCTTGTTGCCGATGCCCGTCTCGATCACCACCGTCTCCCGCCCCGTACGGACCACGACGGTGTTTGTGCCCAGCAGGATCCGATTCTGTTCGTCGGCGGGCGCACGCTTCTCCCACAGCGGCTTCGGCACCACGCCGAACATGGCCCCGCCGTCCAGGTAGTAGGTGCCGTCCGTCAGGATGGTGAGCTCAAACTCACCCAGCGTGGTGCGCGCACGCACCAGGTTCCGCGTTGCAGCGGTCTCTGCAGGATGCGTCATCAATAGCCCTTACTCACTCTGTTCTCCCAGATATGCCTGGAACTGCGCCAGAATCCGCGTATACAGGTGCGTCCGCGCGTCCGCTCCGGCAATCGAGTGCGTCTTTCGCGGATACAGTTGCAGATCGTACGGCAGATGCGCGTCGGTCAGCTTCTGGATGAACTGGATCGTGTTCTCCAGATGCACGTTGTCGTCGCCCGTGCCATGCACCAGCAGCAGACGGCCATGCAGCTTCCCTGCATTCGTCACCACGGAGAAGTCGCGGTACTGGTCAGCATTCTGCGCCGGCTCGCTCATGTAGCGCTCGGTGTAGGTGGAGTCGTAGTTCCGCCAGTCCGTCACCGGCGCCACAGCGACGCCCGCCTTGAAGCGGCTTGAGTGCGTCATTGCGTAGAGCGTGAAGGTGCCGCCCCAACTCCAGCCCCACCAGCCCTGCCGCTTCGCGTCCAGTTCGGGAAATTGCGCCAGCACCTGGTCCATCGCGCCGAGCTGATCCTCAAGCTGAATGGGCCCGAAGTTGTGATACGCCGCCTGCGCGAAGTCGCGTCCACGTCCGCCCATGCCGCGATTGTCCACATGCAGGACCGCGAAGCCATGCTCCGCCAGCACCTGGTCGAAGAGCGTCGTGCGTCCCTCCCAGGCGTTCTGCACCGTCTGCGCGTGCGGCCCTCCATATGGATTGTTGATCAGCGGTACAGTACCGTTCTTGTGATCGCCAGGCGGCAGCATCAGGCTCGCGTAAAGCGTCGTACCATCGCTTGCCTTCAGCATCAGCTGATGCGGCGCCATCAGCTTGTACTCCGGATTCAGTGCTGGAGTCCAGAAAGTGTTACAACTCGTGCCGCCCACCTGGCACATCCCCACCGTGGGTGGCGTCTCGATATTCGAAAAGTTGTCTGCATAAAGCCGCGCGTTGGGCGAAAACTCCGGCTTGTGCACGCCATGATCCTGCGTCAGTTGCTTGTTGGACGTCCCGTCCAGCGTCACCGCCCACAACTGCTGCTCACGCGGATCGCCGGTGTTCGAGATGTAGTAGACCGTCCTTACTGCCGGGTCCACCGCCTTGATCGACGAGACCTCGCCGTCGCCATGCGTGAGCTGCCGCACCAGCTTCGCCTCGCCCGACATCGGATCGGTCTCATTGAAGCTGTAGAGATAGATCTGCGCATGCCCGTCGCGCCAGCTCGTCCAGAGAAGGTTCGGCCCGCTGATCGTCACGTCGTAGCTCTCGTCGAAGAACTTCGCGTCCGTCTCCTCCAGCGCCAGCAGGCTGCGGCCGCTGGAAGCATCTGCGAAGTAAAGCCGGCGATGCTTGTGATCGCGCGTCAGCGTCTCAATCCACAGCGCATGGGCATTCAGCCAGCCGAAGCGCGGAATGTAGTCCTCGCCCGCGGCCAGCGGAAGCTTCATCCACTCGTTGTGGGCGGTAGTTACGTTGACCACCCCCACCCGCACCACCGGGTTGGGATCGCCCGGCTGCGGATAACGCTGCATATCCACCGAGGCATGGGTCGGAATCCAGTCCGTAAGCGGGTACTGCGGCACCGCAGCTTCATTCGTCTGCAGATAAGCGATATTCTTCGAGTCCGGCGACCAGAAGTAGTTGCTGCGCACATCCAGCTCTTCCAGGTAGAGCCAGTCCACTTCGCCGTTCAAAAGTGATGGCTCCCGCGAGGTTGTGAGCTGCATTGCCTGCTGCGTATAGGGCAGGTGCCGCAGATAGAGATTGTGATCGCGCACGTAGGTCACGGCGCTGCCGTCCGGCGCGAATTTCGGGTCGTCCCCGCTGGCCGTGCCCTTCTCCGCTACCGAGATCGCAAGGCCATTCTTGAGCGAGTAGAGCAAGAGCGCTCCATTGGAATCGAATAACACGTGCTTCGCATCCGGAGCCCAGATGTAGCTGGCCTCTCCATAGCGACTGCGGTGGTCTTTGTCTTTTTCGCTCGCAGCATTCGAATGCATGCTGCCAATCTTCGCCTTCGGCACCAGAACGGTTGTCTCGCCCGACCCTCCCCAGGCGGCGATGAGGTCGCCATTTGCGTTCAGATACGTCAGCCGCGTCCCATCCGGGGACCACGCCATTCCCTGCGGCGCATCGGCGGTGAAGCCAGGATCGTTAAAGATCGCGGAGACTGTCAGCGGCTTCGTCTGCGCATGCAAAGCCGCAGGTCCAAAAGCGGCGACCACAGACGAAACCAGGATGCAAAGACTGGCAAAACGCATATACGAACGGCAGGTCACAGAGGCAAACTCCGGCAGGCGGGGATGATTCTCCCTTGGGGCGGAAAACGTCGAATCAGTTTACAGGAGCGCCTCCGGGATTCGAGGGGGAGTGACAATGGAATGACTTCGTGGGTTCCCCGCAGGTGGAGCGCGGATGCGCATCGCTATTGTCTCCGACATTCATGGCAACCGGACCGCCTTCGAAGCCGTCCTGTCCGACCTTGAACAGACCTCACCCGACCTGGTGCTGCATGGAGGCGACCTGGCTGACAGCGGGTCCAGTCCCGTGGAGATCGTGGATCGCATTCGCGATCTCGGCTGGTCCGGAGTCGTGGGCAACACGGATGAAATGTTGTTTCGTCCCGAATCGCTGAAGGAATTCGCGCAGCAAACTCCGGTACTCGCGCCCCTGTTTGCGGTAATTGAAGAGATGGCGGCCGCGACTCGCGAGGCGCTCGGAGACAACCGGATGGCATGGCTGCGCGAACTGCCGCATCTCCACAAACAAGGCCCTGTGGCGCTGGTCCACGCAACTCCGGTTAGCGCATGGCGCGCACCAGCGGCGGACGCAAGCGATGCCGAGTTGGAATCAATATTCTCCCCGCTTGACCACGCAATAGCCGTCTATGCCCACATCCATCATCCGTACATCCGAAGCGTTCCGGGAAAAATCGTCGCCAATACCGGCAGCGTCAGCCTCTCCTACGATGGCGATCCGCGCGCGTCCTATCTTCTGCTTGATGATCGAACGCCTTCCATCCGGCGCGTGCCCTATGACATGAACAAAGAACTGAAAATTCTTTCGTCCAGCCGTCTGCCTCACAAAGACTGGCTCGCGAAGACGCTCGAAAGCGCCCGTCCGCAGATGCCCTGAGCTCCACATTCGAGGGAACGCAGGGGTTTCGCTCCATGTGCCGCTGCCCAAAATGATTTAGACTCCACGCATCGCGTCGGACCCTGCCCTTATGGACCAAATCCTGGAGAAACTGATTCGCCTGCAGCAGCTCGACGGAGAGATCCGGCAGCTCCGCACCTCGCTCGAAGCGACGCCGCGCCGCATTCGCGGTATCGAGAATGAGCTGGCCGCGCATGCCGCCACCATCCGCTCTCTCGAGGAGCGTCAGAGCGCCGAAGAGACAAAACGTCGTCGCGACGAGAGCGATCTGAAAGATCAGCAGGCGAAGATCGCCAAGTCCCGCCAGCAGCTCAATATCGTGCAGAATCAGGCCCAGGCCACCGCGCTCGAGCACCAGATCACCTTCGCGGAACACGAGATCAGCCGCCTTGAGGATGACGAGCTGGAAAGCATGGAGCGCTCCGACGTCATCGAGCGCGACCTGCTGGCCGCCCGCCAGCAACACCAGAGCCACGCTGCTTATCTCGAAACCGAAAAGGCTTCCTCGGAGCGCAGCACCGCGCTCGAGCAGGCCGACCTCGCCAAGTGGCAGGCCGAGCGTGCCGCGCTTCGTCCCCAGATCGACGAGGACCGCCTGGCGGAGTACGACCGCATCGCCGCGGCGCGCGGCACCGCGATCGCCCGCGCGCGCGATCAGCGCTGCACCGGCTGCCAGATGGGCCTTCGTCCGCAGTTGTGGAATCAGCTGCGTGATGGCCAGAGCCTGAAGTGCGAAAGCTGCGGGCGCATCCTCTACGTCGACAACCGCCGAGAACCGCAGATCGAGACCGGCCGTCCCGGCGGTGCCAGCGGCGCGCAAACGGCATGAAGCGTATTGCTGTCGACATGGATGAGGTACTTGCCGATGCTGTGGGCAAACTCATCCGTCTCTACAACGCCGAGTTTTCCGAGAACCTCACCATTCAGGATATGTGGGGCCACTGGATGGTCGACGTGCTTCCGCCCAGCCGTCAGGACCGCCTGATGATTTACCTCCAGGAAGAAGATTTCTTTAATGACCTCGACGTGATGCCGGACAGCCAGCGCGTTCTCGAGCGTCTCTCGCAGCGCTACGAAATCTTCATCGCTACAGCGGCCATGGAGTTTCCCAACTCCTTCGGCCCGAAGTTCCGCTGGCTGGAGCGCCACTTTCCCTTTCTCTCGCCCACACGCTTCGTCTTCTGCGGAGACAAGAGCATTCTTAACGCGGACTATCTCATCGACGACATGCCGCGCCACTTCCAGCGCTTCGTCGGCCAGGGTGTGCTCTTCACCGCCGCCCACAATGCCAAGGTAGCCGCGCCCGTCCGGGTCAACAATTGGCTGGAAGTCGAAAATCTCTTCTTTCCGCGTTGACCCTTCGCCGGCTCCTTCAGGGCTTCTCTTGTATGGGGTTTCCGTTCACCACTGCCCGCGTCGTCACCGCAGCCGGTCTGGTCGTGGCCTGCTTGGCGCCGTTGCGCAGCGACATCGGCGCACCCAGCGGCCGCAGATTGTAGGCAGGCTGCGCATTCGCCGTCTGATGCATGGTTACGATGATCGCGTTCGACGGCGTCTTGCCCGCGCACCGATAGCTGTGCGGCGTGCTCGCGTCGAAGTAAACTCCATCACCCGGATTCAGCACCTGCACCGCATCGCCGTGCCGCACCTCGAGCTCGCCGTCCAGCACGTAAAGGAATTCGAAGCCGGGATGCACATGCGGCCGTATCTCCTGCGTCTTTCTCACCGGCAGGAACTCCGCGTAGTAAGGATCCAGTTGCCGGTCCGGCACCATGAAGCCGATGCTCTCGAAAAAATATGTCGGATCGTCCACGCCGGTTTGCGGCAGCCGCACACGGTCCTGTTTGCGGTGGACGCGAAACAGCGAAACCGGTTCGGATTCGAAGAAGAACGAGAGGTCTTTGTTGAAGATCAGGGCGATGCGTGCCAGATTGCGCAGCGTCGGCACCACGCGGCCCGTCTCCAGTTGTGAAAGGAAGCTGGCCGACAGTCCCGCATGTTTGCCCAGCTCCACCAGCCCCATGGATTTCTTAAGCCGCAGCCGCTTGATGCGCTCGCCGATGCGCTTCTCCGAGATGAAGGCCTCTGCCGCAGAGCTGTCCACTTCCCCGCTGCTCATGGTAATGACGGAGTTCGCGGCTTCCGGCCTGCTTTCCGTCGCGCCTCCGTCTTTGCGTTGTATCGTTACAGGTTGCATCGTTGTACGTCTCCTGGCATGGCATCCCTTCTCCCAGCGTCGTGTCCCCTGGCCCGTTTACGAACTTCCACAGGAATAAAGATGCGGCGCAGCAGCGATGAAAGAGCCTGAACGTGGGAAATAGTAGTGACCAGGTCGTATACAAGACCATCGGCGTCGGGCGTCCCGCGCATCCAACCGGTTTGGCAAGTCCGTTGGAACTGGCAAGTTCGTTACAACAAACCTGCTGCCTGCAGCGATTTTGATGATCCGTAAGCTCTTGGTATCCGGCGGAACTGGCCTTGTGGGAAAGGCACTTACCCACAGTCTGGCCCGGGACGGCGATCAGATCGTCCTCCTTGTCCGGCGCTCGCCTCGCCCGCATTCCGATCCGAATATCCGCGAGGTGGAGTGGCATCCTGACCGCCCTCAACCCGTCGCCGATCCCTCCTCCCTCGAAGGCTGCTATGCGGCCGTTCACTTGTCCGGAGCCAATCTCGCCGCCCGGCGCTGGACGCCTTCCTACAAGCGCCTCATCAGCAGCAGCCGCATTGACACCTCTCGTGCCCTCGGCCGCATCTTCGGTTCGCTCACGGCTCCGCCACCGGTGGTGGTCGCTGCATCGGCCACCGGATATTACGGAGATCGCGGCAACGAGGTGCTAACCGAAGCCTCGCGCGCTGGCTCGGGCTTTCTTCCCGAGCTCTGCCAGGCATGGGAGGCCGCGACCTCAGCCCTCGCGCCGCGTGTCGTGCAACTGCGCTTCAGTGTGGTCCTTACCTCACGCGGGGGCGCCCTGCCGCGGCTGCTGCGGCTCTTCCGTCTTGGCTTGGGCGGCCGCCTGGGCAGTGGACGCCAGTGGATGAGCTGGGTCTCTCTTGAGGATGCCGTCGCCGCCATCGAGTTCGCTATCGCGGAGTCGCATCTTAGCGGCGCCTTCAACATCGCCTCGCCGCACCCCGTCACCAACGCCGAGTTCACTCGTATCCTCGGCCACATCCTTCGCCGTCCTGCCATCCTGCGCGTACCGTCGCTGCTGCTGCGCGTGATCTACGGCGAGATGGCACACGACACCCTGCTTGCAAGCACGCGCGCCCTCCCGGAGCGCCTCCACGCAGCCGGATTTCAATTCACCCATGAGCGGCTGGAGCAGACCATCAGCGAGATGGTCTGAGGGGCAGAGCAGCCGGTAAGACAAAAAGCGTCGCTCATCCGTCCCTATGACACCGTTCCCGCGGGCTGGAGCCCAGCGGCAAAAGTGTATCTGGCTCATCCTTCACGGACGTCCACGTCGCACTGGTCCCTGCTTCTTACGGCATAAGGAAAAATGCTTTACGCTGGAGTCCAATGACGCAGGACGATCGCAGAGGGAAACATTGGGCTGGAATTGTCCTGTCCGTTGCGCTTCTTCCCGTCTGCGTCATGGCTGCAGCCGGTTGCGGCGCGCCCGCTGCGCCTCTGCCCCCTACACTGAACCTGCCCCAGCCCGTGCATGATCTTGCCGCCACGCGCGTCGGAAATACCGTCCATGCCACCTTTTCGGTTCCGCAGAAGACCACCGACAAGCTTCCCGTCCGCGGCGCGATGACGGCCCGTCTTTGCCGCAGTGTCGAAGGCGGCCCCTGTCTGCCCGCGGTTTCGCTCACTATTCCCGCCCAACAGAAATCCTTCTCCATGGACGACAATCTGGCCGCCCCGCTCACTCAGGGACCGCCTCGTCTTCTCGCCTATAAGCTCTCTGTCCTGAATCGCGCCGGCAAGTCCGACGAAGAGTCGCCCCCCGTGTACGTCGCCGCAGGACACGCCCCGGCGACTGTCACCGGATTCACCGCTATGCCGCGACGAAACGGTATCGTTCTCTCGTGGCAGAGAGTCGATCCCCCGGCCGGAGTCACCGCCTGGGTCCGTTTCAACCGCGTCCGCACCTCCGCCCCGCCTGCGCAACCTCAAATCGCACAGTCCAGCATGGCCCATGACCATCTCACCGGCGCCAAGCCCGAAGCCGAGCCTGCAGAGCAGATACTGCGCGTCTCCGAGAGCGCTGGCGGCCGTCCCTCCTCCGCGATCGACACCACTGCCCACACTGGCAACACGTATCGCTATATCGCGCAACGCGTCTATCAAGTCACGCAGGTCGCGCTCGACGGACGCGTGATCGAAATCGCGAGTCAGCCCAGCGTCCCAGCCGAGACAGCGTATCGCGATGTCTTCCCACCCCCCGTCCCAATCGGGCTGGTCTCTGCGGCAGACTCGTCTTCCCGGTCCATCGATCTTGACTGGACTCCCGACGTCGATCCCGGCCTCGCCGGCTATATCGTTTACCGCCGCGCTGCCGGTACCAGCGAAGCGCCTCAGCGCATCTCGTCCGCAGGCAAGCCAATCCCAACCTCCAGTTGGAGCGATACCACCGCCACCCCCGGACAGCGCTACGCCTATTCCGTCAGCGCCATCGATCTATCCGGCAACGAGAGCCAGCGTTCCGCCGAAGTGGAAGACCAGTGGAACGCGCCCAACTCCCAGCCGGATCCGCAACCCGCTCAGCACCCCTGACTCAGGAGCCCCCACTATGCGCTATTGCCGCCTCGAAACCCCAAACGGACCACGCTACGCCACCATCGAAGACCGCGATGGTCTACCGTGGGCGACCACCCTCATGGCCGCCCCGCCGGAGTCGCGGGTCGCCTACGATCCCGCCGAAAGCTTCTCCCCCGTGGCCCTCTCCGAGGCTAAGCTGCTGCCGCCGGTTGAGCCCTCGAAGATCGTCTGTGTCGGCCGCAACTATCGCGACCACGCGGCGGAGCTCGGCAATGAGGTTCCCGCCGAGCCCCTGCTCTTCTTCAAGCCCCCGTCGTCCCTGCTCGCGCCGGGCGCCCCCATTCAGCGGCCGCCGCAGTCCTCACGGGTCGACTACGAAGGCGAGCTCGCGATCGTCATCGGGCGCCAGGCCCGCGCGCTCAACGCTGATGTTGATTTGCGCCCATACATCCGGGGTTACACCATCGTGAATGATGTGACCGCGCGAGATCTGCAGAAGAAGGATGGGCAGTGGACCCGTGCCAAGGGCTTTGACACCTTCTGTCCCTGCGGCCCATTTGTTTCCGGCGAGATCAATCCCGCCCTCGGCGTCTTCGTTGAAACGAAACTGAACGGCGAGCGCAAGCAGTACGGCTTCACCCGAGACTTCATCTTTTCTGTCCCGCGCCTGCTGGTGTACATCACCGCCGCCATGACGCTCGAGCCCGGCGACCTCATCCCCACCGGCACACCCGCGGGTGTCGGCCCCATGTCGGCCGGAGACACGGTCGAAGTTTTGATTGAAGGTCTGGGCGTGCTGCGCAATCCCGTGACGTCCTAAAAACTGCCGTCCCCGGCTGATTCGTCATCCTCGGCCGGGAAGTAAGGGATCTGAAGTGAGGGATCTGCTGTCTTTCGCGATGAAACCCCACCACGTGGAGCCATTTCCTTTACCCGGGAGACCTCGTCAGGCCGCG
>DASZGZ010000059.1:0-3964 GCA_035938355.1 Acidobacteriaceae bacterium | reverse complement strand
TAGCACCAGCAACGACGCCTTCAAGACCGGAAGCAATTTCCCAAATCCAGGAACTGCCGACACGGGCACAAACCAGGATCAATTCACCAATAACTACTTTATAGTTCCGAATTACGCGAATGCGATTGCGGACAATTCGGGTCAGACAGCAGCCAGTTTCATCCCTCCGCCTGGACTTGACCGCAATTCATTCCTTGGTCCGAAATATCGTGACGTCGATATTAACCTCGCGAAGGCATTCGGCTTACCCAAGATGCGAGTTATAGGAGAAGGCGCCATAATCGAAATCAAGTTTAATGCGCTCAATGTGTTCAACCTGTTGAATATCGACCCCGCAACCGTCTCAAACAACGTTGGAAACGCTAACCTCGGTCAAGCTACAGGAGCATTGGGAGCGAGAATTATCGACTTCCAGGCTCGCTTCAGTTTTTAACTGTCGAACTGCGGGTGGTGTTCCACTTTTCACTTCATGATGGATGCTTCTATTAGTTGAAGCGTCCCGCCTTGCAAGGTTGCCCCCTTGGATAATTCAAATTTGGCCTGTCTTATGCGACAGGCCATTTTCTTTGCGCGCAGCTTGCATCCAAACCGGTGAAAGGACACATTTTCTCCGATGAAGCTAACTACCGCTCTTACCTCTTCCATGCTGGGTGCTTTGTTTCTTCTCTCTGCTGGCTGCAACCAGAAGGCAGACTCGAACACCAACTATGAGGCGGCCATCAATGACTACTACAAGGCCCACCCCGTCTGCCTTTGGTCACAACCAAAGAAGTTTCCCGTACAGGCCGCGACCTCGGATGACGCGAAGACGCAGGGCTACGACGCACTCACCGATGCCAGCCTGCTGACGCGCACCACTGGTGAAAAGAAGGTCCTGATCATCGCGTCGAAACAGGTGAACAACTACGATGTTTCCGACAAGGGCCGAAGCGCATGGACACAGGACCCGACGCAGCCGGGCTATGGAAACTTCTGCTACGGCCATCGCGATGTGACCTCAATCGACAACGTCACGACAGGCGCGGACAGCTCCGGTAACAAGACAGCGCAGGTGAGCTATCACTACAAGATAGGCGACCCGGCTGCCTGGGCCAACACCCAGGAGATGAAGACTGCCTTCCCCGATCTTGCCGCTTCGCTCGCTGGTCCGCAGGCGGACAATGCATCGCTGACGCTGACCGGTGATCACTGGCAGTTAGTGAAGCAATAGTGTCAACGGCATCCGTACGAAGTTTGGAGCTCGTACGGATGCTTCACTTCGCCTCGCTTACGAAATCTTGAGACGCTCCGGAGACAAGCGGTCCTGAACGAATGCGATCACCGCATCGCTCATGTACTCCGGCGGCGCAATGGTAAAACGTGGAATGCCGGCTGCCAGCCGGGGCGAAACCCCGCGCCAGTGCGGCGCCAGCGTCGCCGAATCGGCGCGTAGCAGCAGCGCATCGGCACGATCAAGAAACAAGCGGGCAGAGTCTTTGAAGTCCGCTGTCGCCGGGTCGAGCACGCTCAAGTAGAGGCCCGGCCGAAGAAATCCCATGATGCTGTTCGACTCCACGATGACATTCTCTGCCGCGGCAAACTCCTTGCGCAGCCGCGGCATCGCGGCGGGCAGGTTGCCGATGCGCGTGCGCACCCAGAAGGAACGCACCGCGCCCGCTGCGAGATAGCGAGCGGAATCGGTCCCGCTGCTCCTGTCGCGCTCCTCGCTCACCGCCACAGTGTGCTCGTCGGTCTGGCAATCGCAGGGCTCGCCGTCGGCAGTGCAGAAGCCATGGCCGAACTGCGTGATCTTGAAGGCAGTCCAGCGCATCTCGGGCAGTCGCGCAATGATCGCGGCCGCCACCGATGTTTTTCCTACGCTCCGCGAATGTCCGCCGACCACAACGATTGCCATAAATATATGAGACGCAGCGGCCTCTACTTCGCGCGCCGGGTGAGCCGCGCCAGCGTCGCCAACTCCTTAAGATAGTCCTTGATGGGCCGCGCCGGAGTGCCCCAGAAGACGACACCCGGACCATGGATGCGCTTACCGGATGGGATGCCCGCCTGCGCGCCAAGGATAGCGTCAGGACCGATCTCCACGTGATCCGCGATGCCTACTTGCCCGCCGACGATGGCGCCGTCACCGATGGTGCTGCTGCCGGAAACGCCGGTCTGTGCGGCGATCACGACATTGCGGCCGACCGCGACGTTGTGGCCCACGTGGACGAGATTATCGAGCTTGGTGCCGCGGCGAATGCGCGTCTCTTCGAGCGCACCGCGATCAATGGTGCTATTCGCGCCGATTTCGACATCGTCTTCGATGACCAGCCGGCCCTGCTGGGGAAACTTCGTGTACTCGCCCGTCGCGTTGTCGCGCACATAGCCGAAACCGTCCGAGCCCAGCACCGCGCCCGCATGCACGATGACCCCGTCACCCAGTTGCGTGCCCGGATAGACGACCACGCGCGGATACAGATGACAGCCTTTGCCGAGGCGCACGGCCGCGCCAATGACAGAACCAGCGCCAATCCTGCAGCGGGCGCCGATGACGGCCTCGTCGTCGATGACAGCGTTCGCCCCGATGAAGACGCCCTCTCCTAACGTCACGGTGCCCGCGATCGTCGCGGAGGGATGAATTCCCTGCCGCGTATGTTCCGCACGCAGCAGTTCAGCAGCGCGTGCGAAAGCGAGCTTTGGATGGGCGGCTATCAGTGTTGGCTTGCCGGTGGTGTCGCCGGCCAGCTTCTGCGAGATCACGATCGCTCCAGCGCCGCTCGCACGTGCGCTCGTGAGCGCGGCTTCGCTCTCGGCAAAGACCAGCTGGCGCGCGCCAGCGTGTACTGGTGCGGCGACTCCGGTGATCTCGATCGCCGACGCGTCGCTTGGGCCTTCGGGTAACACAAGTTCCGCGCCCAGCCTGGCCGCGAGTTCAGGGAGTCGCATGTCGTTAACTATAGAGCGAGGGCTCGCCGGGCGGCCGTGTCTTCCATCGGCGGTGCACCCAGAGCCATTGCTCCGGGAAACGGCGG
The DNA here is from genome assembly GCA_035938355.1 of Acidobacteriaceae bacterium. Taxonomy (GTDB): domain Bacteria; phylum Acidobacteriota; class Terriglobia; order Terriglobales; family Acidobacteriaceae; genus KBS-83. The sequence goes on along the minus strand of DASZGZ010000059.1, from coordinate 953 downwards.
ATCCATCTCTCAATGGCGGTAGTACAGATCTGCGTATTGGTGATGATGTCCTGCTCGTCATCGTCCGTGCGGACAAATTCGAGGCACTCGCCAAATTCGAGCACGTACTTCTGCTCCTCTTCGCGCCAGGTCAGGAAGCCCGGCAGTATTGCAGCTTCCGTGCGCATGGCCACGCGGGCCAAGCCGGAAGCCGTACACGCCGGGGTGCCGAAGAAGTCGACGAAGACTCCCTGCGGCGGGGTCATGTTCGTATCCATCAGGATGCCGACGGTTTCACCCCGGCGCATCGCACCCAGCAGGCCGCGCGCAAAGTCGTCTTTGTGCAGCACGGTATTTCCATGCAGGCAGCGGATGCTGTTCACCATCCGATCTACCAGCGGATTGTCCAGCCGCCGGATCACCATGCTCATCGGATAGCCCATCAGCGAGTGATAAAAGCTGGACAGCTCCCACAGGCCAAGGTGCCCGGTGACAACCAACACCCCTCGCCCCCGCTCCTTTGCGGCTTGGAAGTGTTCCAGGCCCTCATAGCGCACCAGTTCGCGCGTGCTCTCAGGTGTGTAGCGCGACATCAGGCAGAACTCGGCCAGATGAAATCCAAGGTTGCGATAAAGCTGCCGGATCACGCGGCCCCGCCATCGCGCGTCGCTTTCCGGATAAGCAATCTGGAGGTTTCGTTCGCCTGTACGCCGCAACCTGCCGGTGAGCATGAAGGCCAATGCGCCGAGGCCGGCGCCCGCACCCCTCGCCCAGCTTCGCGGCAAGGCGCCGAGCCCCCTCACCAACACGAAGACAACGATGAATTCGAGCCTTTGGCGCATCCTCTAGAGAGTACTCACCATCGCGGCCTGTCTGCTGGCAGTGGTCCGCAATTGACTCCATGGTAAATCCTGCGCCGCGCCATCCTCGGATCCCATGAAACCGGCGTGCCTGCGAAAGACGAAAGGCCCGCT
>DASZGZ010000058.1:0-2688 GCA_035938355.1 Acidobacteriaceae bacterium | reverse complement strand
TGCCGGTGCGTTCTACTGGGGACGCGCCGAAGCATTCCGCACGGGGCTGCCGGTGTTTGCAGCTCATTCCGCCGCGTTGGTGCTTCCGCCGCATCGGGTGCAGGACATCGATACGCTGGAGGACTGGGAGCATGCGGAGCGTCTCTACGCCGCGCTGCAGATCGCGAATTCCCCGCAGGCGCACATCTGATCTTCCGTGATGCGCATCTTGTGCCGCAGCGATGCTTCGGTGGAGATCGGCACCGGGCACGTCGTCCGCTGCGTGACGCTCGCGCACGCGCTTGCTGCTGCGGGGCATGACACGACGTTTGTGTGCCGAGAGCTCCAGGGGAATCTCGCCACCTGGGTGAGGGCGCAAGGGTTCGAGACCGTCAAGCTCCCGCCCCGCACCGGGAGCGCGTGCAGCGAAGTAGAAGATGCCGCGGAATGCCAAAATGCGCTAAGCGCCCGGCGCTTCGACTGGATGGTTGTCGATCATTACGCGCTTGGTGCTGTCTGGGAAAATGCGATGGCGCATCTTGCGGATCGGATCCTGGCCATCGACGATCTCGGACGCCCTCACCGCTGCGACGTGCTGCTCGATCAGAACTGCGCAAGTCCGAAGCACGAGCTCTATCGCTATGGTTTGCCCGCGCATTGCGAGGCTCTGCTTGGGCCCCGTTTTGCGCTGCTGCGACCGGAATTCGCAGAGCTGCGGTCGGCCTCTCTGCGCCGCTCGAGGAGCAGAGTCGCATGCTTGCTGGTCTTCATGGGCGGAAGCGACCCATCCAATGAGACCTGCAAGGCTCTTGACGGAATATGTCGGCTGGGCCGATCGGATCTGAAACTGGACGTGGTGATCGGGGAGGCAAATCCGCATCGAAGTGCCGTGGAAGCGGCATGCGCCAAGCTCGCGCACGCGAGCTTGCATGTGCAAACCGCCCGGATGGCGGAATTGATGGCGCAAGCGGACTGCGCCATAGGCGCGGGCGGAACAGCCACCTGGGAACGTTGTGCGCTTGGCCTGCCTGCAGTGGTGACGATCCTTGCCGAGAACCAGGTGCCCATTGCCGAAGCGCTGCGCGCAACCGGCGCGCTGCGGCTTCTTGGCCGCCATGACAGCGTGAGCCCGGCGGATTACGCGTGCACGCTGGATGCCCTCGATGCGTCTGCTCTGGGCGGGATGTCGCAAGCGGCTGCGGCGATTTGCGACGGCAAGGGCACGGAACGGGTCATTCGCCGCATGACGGCGTAAAAGGCGGCCGGTCCTCTATCGCGCGCCGTTGCGGGAATGCTGGATTTCCGCTTAGGTGGCCGCGAGAAACTGGCGCGCGCGGGGAAACGAATGGATGCCGACCTGGTCGCGGAGGGGCACGATCCGATCGAGCTCAAAGGCTCCGGGATCATCGCCGCCATCCGCAACAGCGGCGTCGAGTTCATCCTCTCCGTACCAGATATCGTGACCAGCGGCGGGGTTCTGCGGGCGATCGCGCGCGATCCGCACTTTCGCCTCGTACGCGTGTGCAAGGAAGACGAGTGCATCGGCATCGCCTCGGGCTTATCGTACTGCAATAAACGCGCGCTGAGCCTCATCCAGCACACCGGCTTCCTCGATTCCATCAACGCTATTCGCGGTGTTGCGGTCGAATACGCCCAGCCGATCTGCATGATGATCGGGCTCCTCGCACATGACCCCTACACCAGCCCAAGCGAGTCGCCACGCTATGGAGTGCGAATCGTCGAGCCCATCCTCGATGCCATGGGCATCCCACATCATCTCATCAACACAGATGAGGATGTCGCCAAGATCTCACCCGCGATCGAGCTCGCCTATGTGAAGTCGCAACCAGTGGCGCTGCTGATCGGACGCCGGCCATCCCTGTCATGATGCAACGCGATCAATGTCTCGCCGTTCTGGCGCGCCACATCACGGACGAGATCGTGGTGGCGACCTACAGCTCTGCGTTCGAATGGCTCGAGCTGGGAGAGCGCAGTCTCAACTATTTTTCGGTCGGCGCGATGGGTCTCGACTCCTCGCACGCGCTGGGCCTGGCGTTGGGCCGGCCGGACCGGCGCGTCATCTGCCTCCAAGGGGATGGCAGCCTTCTGATGAATCTCGGCGCGCTGGTCACGATCGCGGCAGCGGCGCCGAAGAACCTCGTCCATTTCGTCGTGCAGAACGGGACATATGAGGCGAACGGAAGCCACCCAATTCCAAACAAAGATGTGGACTTCGCCGCGATAGCCAGCGCCGCAGGGTTTGCGCAGGTGCATGACTTTGCCGATCTGAAAAGCTTCGAGCAGCAGGCCGGCCATGTCGTCAAGCAGACAGGTCCGGTGTTCGCCACCTTGCGGGTCGAGCCCGCAAAACCGCTGCGCTACGATTATCCCAAGCTCTACGATCCCGCCCGCCGCGCCGCGCTGAAAGCAGAGTTGGCCAGCCGGTAGGGTGGGCCATGGCGCAGTCGCCCTGGCAATTAGGGAAATGTTGGGGGGCGCACCTTTTGCCCAGATCTACCCGATCTGGCGACCCCACCCCTCCCGGATGTTGTCCTTTTGCCCAAATTGTCGTTTGTACAGGGCGCTCAGCCACGGCCCCTAAGGCCGTTTACCGGGGAACCCATGTCCTCATCCCTCCTGATGACGCGGCGCTTTGCGCCCTTGTTCTGGTGCCAGTTCTTCTCGGCATTCAGCGATAATTTCGTCAAG
>DASZGZ010000057.1:0-6209 GCA_035938355.1 Acidobacteriaceae bacterium | reverse complement strand
ACGGTGAACTCCGGAGGATCGAGAAAGCGTCCGGTATTTAGGCCATCCACCTCAAAGAAGTTGCCCCAGTTCTGCCCGCCATACCCCAGATCGATCGAACCGGTAGCGGAACCGAAAGTGCCGTAAGAGCTGGAGATATTGCCGACCGGCTTGGTCAGACCCTGACCTGACCGGGTTGTCACGTTAATGACCAGGCTGGTCTTGTCACCATACTCAGCAGGCGGCGCGCCGGAGATAACCTCCAAGGACTGAACAGAATCTGTAGGCAGCTGGTTAGAGAAGACTTTGCTCTGCTGATCGGTAATGGGCTGGCCATCTACAGAGAAGGAGTTGGAGGCGTGGTCGCCCAGTCCGTGGAAGAGGCCGTTCGAGTCTGCCGCGACGCCCGGCGAACTCAGCGTGACCAGCGAGCTGAGCGAAGAAGATTGGCTCTCCAGCGGCAGCTTTTGAAAGAGACCGCGGTCCACGTCGGTGTGGAAGGTGGGGTCGTTCTCGACCAGATCCTCGCCCGTGACGGTCACGGTGCTGGATGCCGCGCTCACTTTAAGCGGGACGGTCAAATTGACCGGCACGACGGAGTGGACATCGACGTCTTGAACGACTGAGCCAAAGCCCGACATTACTACCGAGAGGTGATAGGGGTTGAAGGGCAGATTCGGGAACTGGAAGTGTCCCGCTTTGTCCGTGGTTGCGGTCCTGGTGTATTGGCTGACCGGATTTTCTATGGAGATGGTGGCTCCGGGGACGACGGCACCGGACGGGTCGGTGACGACACCGCTCACCACTCCAGAGTTCGATTGTGCGTAAAGAACTGAGAAGAGTGCGGAGAACAGAAAGACGAAAAGGAAAGAGAAAATACTGCGCGCAGGGGTGCGCATAGGAAGCCTCCTGGAAAAATCGCTGATTGTCTGCTGGGACTGCTAGGCGACAGCAGTCTGATCAGGCGGAGGTCTGTTCCAGTGGCTGAAGGAGAAGAGGTGCTCGCGGTAGACCGGTTCAATGGACAGGACTACGCGAGTGGTGGGGACGGGAGCTTGCTGGATGTCGCAAGAAGCGGACGGCTGCACCACGTGAGGCGCAGTATGGCAGACAGTGCAGTCCGCGTGTGTCAGCCCATCCGAATGGAAGTGGGCCTGCTGGACCGTGGCGCCGAAGAGGAAGAGGGCGACGCAGAGGAGGGCAAGCACGAAGGGTTTGCGCGATTCCGCTGCCCGGTCCTGTCCTACTCCTCGCATGATTACCCACTAATATACTCCGGCGGATGAAGGGATTTTGTAAAAGGCGGCGGATGAGAGACGGGAGGCTCGAGAGAACGCGCTACTCGGAGTGAAGTACGGAGACGAGATCGGTGTGCGCGGCATGCGATGCGGGGATGGTGCTGGCGACCAAGGCCACGACGGTCATGAGAATCCAGGCGAGCGAGAAGGAGAGGGCGTCGTGGGGCTGGACGCCGACCAGCATGCCGGCGAGCAGTTTGCTGAGAGAGAACGCTGTGACGATGCCAAGAACGCCGCCAAGCGCGATGAGGCGCGCAGCCTGCGCGACGATGAGACCGAGCAGTCCGCTGCGGGATGCGCCGAGGGCGAGGCGGATGCCCATCTCCTGCGTGCGCTGCGAGACGGAGTAGGCGAAGACGCCGTAGACGCCGACGGCGGAGAGGATGACGGCGAGCAGTGCGAAGCAGGCGATGAGCAGCATGATGAGGCGGCGCTGCGCGACCTGGCTTGCGACGCGCTGATCCATGGTCTGGATGTCGAAGAGAGGTTGCTCGGGATCGACGGCGAGGACGGCCTGACGCATGGCATTGGCGAGGAGGATGGGATCGGCGGAGCTGCGGATGGCGATGTTGACTTCGTCCGACGGAGACTGAGACTCGGGAATGTAGAACTCGGGCTGCACCTGCTGTTCCAGGCCGTTATGCCGAATGTCGTCGGCAGTGCCGACGATGGTGGCCGATACGAACTGGTTGCGCCCCACGCTGTAGTTGAACCGCTTGCCGAGCACATTACCCGCGAAGTACTGCTTGGCAAAGGCGCGGGTGACGATGGCAACGAGTGGCGAGGCTGCGGTGTCGTTGCTGGTGAAGGCCCTCCCTTGAACGATGGTCGTGCCGACGACGTGGAAGTAACTCGGAGTGATGCTGATGCTGGGCGTAGCTTTCCATGTTCCGCTAGGAGGTGGGGGCATGGGCGGTCCAAAGGTGATGGCGTTCTCTTGAACCCGGCCGAGCGGCAGCGCGCTTGTAATGGCAGCCGACTGCACGCCGGGCAGCGCTTGTAATCGCGGAAGCAGATTGTTGATGAAGATGCGGATGAGGTCGGGCGAGGGTGAGGGCATGCCATGCTCGTCCGGACGGTCATAGCGGGGTCCGGCGAGACGGTTAGTGCCGGTAATCGTATCGGAAGAGTCGAAGCCGGAGTCGTAGCGCATGACGTTGACGAAGCTGCGAACGAGCAAGCCGGCGGAGGCGAGGAGGACCACGGCGAGGGCTATTTCGACCACAAGCAGACTGTGGCGGAGCAGGCGTTGTTCGCGAGCCTGGGTAACGCGCATGGCGGCGGATTGAAGGGCATTGCGGAGATCGAGACGCGTGCCGCTGATGGCGGGAGCGAGACCAAAGAGAAGCGTGGTGAGGAGTGCCAGACAGATGGTGAAGGCGAGCACCCATCCATCCACGTAAATCGATGTACTCAGCTTGCCGAAGGGAAGTTGCAACAGTTGCGAGATTCGTGACGAAGATGGTGATGTAGCAAGCGTGCCGGTGCTGCGGACGAACGCAGTGATGACGAAGGCGATGGCAAGGCCGAGGATGGCGGCGAGCGAAGAAAGCACAAGGCTTTCGACGAGGAACTGGCGAATGAGGCGGGGGCGGGAAGCGCCGAGAGCGCCGCGCAACGCGGTTTCGTGGCGACGGGAGACGGCGCGGGCGAGTTGCAGGTTGGCGACATTGGCGCAGGCGATGAGCAGCACCGCGGCAACGCAGGCGAGGAGGATGAAGAGCGGCTTGCGATTGTCTCCGGTGATGTGGCGCTGCAGGGGCTGGAGGTTTACCTCGCGACCGGCGAAGAATGACCTGAATTCAGCCGGAACCTTATGTAAGCGTGCCAGGTAAAAAGCCTGCAACTCTGCCTGTGCATGCTCGACGCTGATATCGGGACGCAGCCGCACGATGGGGTGGATGCCGATCATGGGTTTGTCGATGGCGAGGGTTGTGTCGCGATCAAGGTCGGCGGCAGCGTAGACATCCGGTTCCAATGTGAGATCGGGAAAGTTAAAGCGAAGTGGCAACACCCCGATGATGGTCAGCGGTTTGCCATCAATGGTGACGGCCCTGCCGAGAACTGCGGGGTCGGCATGAAAGTAGGTGCGCCAAAGATGATTGCTGATCACAATGACGGGCGGTCCCGCGGGCCGGTCTTCGTCTTCGGCAAAGATGCGCCCAAGTTGCGGAACGACTCCGAGCATGGGGAGGAAGTTTGCAGTCACGTTGGCGCGGCCGATACGCAGCGGTTCTCCCGGGCCAGTGAGGTTTTGATTGTAGTAGTAGTAATAGCCGGCGAACTGCTCGAAGGATTTCGTGCTTGTCTGTCCCGCGACAAAGTCCTGTGAGGCAAGCACGTCGTTATGGGACTGAGGCATTTGTGCCGAGATGTACATGAGGCCGCCGGCGTCGGGATAAGGCAGCGGGCGCAGGAGCAGCGCGTAGACGGCGGAGAAGATGGCGGTGGTGGCGCCGATGCCGAGGCCGAGCGTGATGGTGGCGGTCAGGGTGAAGGCGCGGTTGCGGCGCAGTTGCCGGAGCGCGTAGCGCGCATCCTGCCCGAGGAGTTCGAGGGTGGCGCCGGTGCGGCGATCGCGTACGGATTGTTTGACCTGCTCGATGCCGCCGAGGTCGGCGAGCGTGGTGCGGCGGGCTTCGGAGGGCGAGATGCCGGCGGCGATCTTCTCGTCGGTGACCATGTCGGCGTAGCTGCGGAGTTCTTCGTCGAGCTGGCTTTCGAGCTGCTGTCTGTGCAGCAGATTGCGTGAGAGGAATTTGAGGCGGGACCAGAGTCGCATCGCGATTCCCTCCTAGGTGGCTTTCAACGCGTTAGTCATGGCGGCGGCAATGCGCTGCCATTGTTCGGTCTCCTGGCCGAGTTGGCGCTCGCCTGCGCGGGTGAGGCGGTAGAAGCGGGCGCGACGGTTGTTTTCCGACTCTCCCCAGAAGGACGTGAGCCAGCCTGCCTCTTCGAGACGATGCAGCGCCGGAAAGAGCGATCCGGGCTTGACCTGAAAGGTGCCGCGGGTGATCTGGTCAATTCGGCGGGCGACGCCGAGGCCGTGCAGCTCGCCCGTCTTGAGCGACTTGAGGATAAGCAGATCGAGAGTCCCCTGGAGGAGATTGGTCTGGCTGGAGGTCATGCGCTGCGTCCTATCGAATTTCTATACGTATGCTGTACCCCTCTCCTATCGGATGTCAATAGGAGCTGGGCAGTTGGCAAGAAAATATTCGTATATCAAAATCTTCGGATATCCGACCATTCGGATATCCAGGCATCGACTTCTTGATTTAAGCTGCGCATGCCCTTCCAAACAGGAGAGATATCGATGGCTACTGCCACGCCGCCGCAGCAACCTACGCCGGAACGCTTTTTCAATGCCATGAATGCGTACCACCAGACAGAGGCGCTGAAGACAGCCGTTGATCTGGATGTTTTTACCGCGATTGGCGAAGGCAATACGACGGCCGCAGCGATTGCGAAGCGCTGCCAGGCAGCGGAGCGCGGCGTGCGCACGCTGTGTGACTTCCTGACCATTCACGGATTTCTGACCAAGGATGGAACGCAATATGGGCTGGCTTCGGACACAGCGGTCTTCCTGAACCGGAAATCGCCGGCGTTTATCGGAGGCGCCATGGAATTCCTGCTGAGCGCGCGCTCACGCGAGGCCTTCTCCCAGCTGACGGAGGCAGTGCGACGCGGCGGCACCGCGCTGGGCGAGGGCTCAGTGGTTGCCGAGAATCCCGAGTGGGTGACGTTTGCGCGCGCCATGATGCCACTGATGCGCATGCCTTCGCAGGTGGTGGCGGCGGAGCTGCACAAGGGCGGTGCAGTGGAGAAGGTGCTGGATATTGCCGCAGGCCACGGCATGTACGGCATCGGCATGGCAAAAGAGAATCCTGGCGCGCAGGTGTACGCGGCTGACTGGAAGAATGTGCTGGAGGTGGCGAAGGCGAATGCGCAGGCGATGGGTGTGGGCGATCGCTACCACCTGATCCCGGGAAACGCCTTCGAGACCGATTTTGGCAGCGGCTACGACGTGGTGCTGGTTCCGAATTTTCTGCATCACTTCGATGTGGAGACCTGTACCTCTTTTCTGAAGAAGGTGCGAGGGGCATTGAAGCCCGGCGGCCGCGCGGCAATTCTGGAGTTTATTCCGAACGCCGATCGTGTGACGCCGCCTACGGCGGCAGCCTTCAGCATGATCATGCTGGTCAATACGCCGAGCGGTGATGCCTATACGTTCGCGGAGCTGGAAAGCATGGCGAAGAATGCAGGCTTTCCGCGCGTCGAGCTGTCACCGCGGGAGATTGGATTCAGCCAGCTGGCGATTGCGTACGCGTGAGAGTGGACGCTTCGGCGAGGCGGGCTGCCTGCGTCAAAAGATAGTTGCGCTCAGGGATGCTGGCGGTCTTCTTCGCGGCTGCGCGGTAGTGCGCGATGGCGGCGGTACAATCGCCGGCGAGTTCGAGCAGATGAGCGCGGACGGCGTCGAGCCGGTGATGGCTCGCTAGACGGTCGTCGGTGTCGAGCGCCTTGAGCAGGTCGAGCCCCGCGGCCGGGCCATGCACCATGGCAGCGGCGACGGCGTGGTTGAGCAGGACCATAGGGTTGTCCGACATGCGTTTGAGCAGATCGTAGAGGGCGAGGATCTGTGGCCAGTCGGTGTCCTCGGCGCGCGGCGCCTCGTCATGGACCGCGGCGATGGCGGCCTGCAATGTGTAACTGCCGATAGAACCTTTTTGAAGCGCGCCGGTGAGCAGTGCGATGCCCTCCTGGATGGCGGGTTGATTCCACAAGGAGCGGTCCTGTTCGGTGAGCGGGATGAGCTCGCCGGCGGGGCCGGTGCGCGCGAGGCGACGGGCATCGGTCAAGAGCATGAGGGCGAGGAGTCCGGCGACTTCAGCATCGTCAGGGAGCAGCGCGTGGGTGGCGCGGGTGAGACGG
>DASZGZ010000056.1:0-2291 GCA_035938355.1 Acidobacteriaceae bacterium | reverse complement strand
CCTCGCCATCCGGGAGCTCATCGAGGCCTATGCGCACTGCGCAGATCGTCGCGATGCCAAAGGCCAGATGGCTCTGTTCACCCTGGACACCCATTTCGTGGTGTACATGAACGCCAAAGATGCGAAGCCTTCCCAAGAGTTGCACTCGCGCGACGCACTTGCTCCGGTCTTCGCAGACCTGAACCAGTACGCTGCCACAATGCATTTCGTCGGACAGAATACAATCTTCACGCTGAAGGGCGATCGCGCCACAGGTGAAGCCTACTGCATTGCGCATCACCTCACGGTCAATGGCGAAAAGCGACACTTGATGGTCGCCTATCTCCGCTACCTCGACACCTTCGCAAAGATCGACGGGGCGTGGTTGTTTGCCGAGCGCCTGCTCTACGTCGACTGGCTGGAGCAGCGTGCACTATCATGAACGCTGCGGCGCCGAGCCAGGTACGTCTTGTGATCGTGGGCGCGACGGGAATGGTCGGCGGCTGTGCCCTGCGCTACGCGCTCAACTACCCTGCTATTGGACTTGTGACGGCGATAGGGCGAAGGTCGCTCTGCATCTCGCACCCCAAGCTGAAAGAGGTTCTGCAGCAGGACTTCGCGGACTGCTCTGCGCTCGCGCACGCGCTCGCGGGCCAAGATGCGGCGGTCTTTTGCCTCGGCGCGTATACTGGAGCGGTGTCGGATGCGGAGCTCCGCAAGGTCACCGTCGACTACACCATCGAGTTCGCACGGGTTTTCCGTGCCGCCAGCCCTACTGCGGTCTTTTCGTTTTTGAGTGGCAGTGGCGCGGACACGACGGGACGAAGCCGGCTGGCTTTCGCCCGCTACAAGGGAGAGGCTGAGAAGGCGCTGCTCGCGGCGGGATTTTCCCGCCTCCACATCTTCCGGCCAGCTTATATCTATCCAGTAGAGCCGCGCAAAGAACCGAATTTCAGCTACCGCGTCTTGCGTAGCATCTATCCGATGTTTCGGATGCTGTTTCCCAACCAGGTCATTCGGGCAGATGATTTGGCTCACGCGATGGTGGATGTTGTCGTGCGGGGAGCAGATAAGCCCGAAAGCCGCATATTAGAAAACCGTGGCATCCGAGCTATTGTGAAGTCGTATCATTCCTCAGCTCACTGAACGCGCCGGGCGCGCTGACCGATGGGATTACGCGCAAATCCTCACGAGACCGACCGTGCGGCATGCATCATCCGCGTGGCGTCCTTTGCGCCATATATTAAATATATTAAGAAGGGTGGAACGTTGCCGGAACGGTACTGCGCCGCACCCGGTCTGTTGAGCACCGTCATCGACTCAACCAGCTTCTCTTTAACGAGGACATGCTGATGGCTCGGGCAATGCGATCGTTCTCGCCTCCAGCCCCCGCGCCCACGACAAACTCGACATTACCTTCGGGCTTCCATGCCGTTTGTTGCGCATGCGCAGTTGTAAGCGCGTCGGCAACGAGCGCAAGCGCCATACATGCCCAAAGCATCCTCATGATCCGCATCTATCCTCGTGAGATGCCCAGTCCGCAACCTGGACTCTGTTGATGTCTCCTCGTTTTTACAAGCATTGTGCGGCGACACCGGCAACACCTGCCACGAACCAATGAAAATCGTCGCGCCCCCAATGCGATCGGAATGCGTTCTACCCCCCCGCCCAAATGGCTGGCTGGGCTGAGAGGATTCGAACTTCCAGAAGACGATTCATCGAACAGCCATCAACTGCCGGAGAAAGGGACCCACAACGTTAGCGGCCTTCTCGCCAATTCGGCAGGGATTTCAGTGAGATGGACAAAACGCCATCTAGACGTTCGAATCCGCTCAGCCCAGCGAGGTCGCCAAGGCCACTCTGACGCGGTGCTTTGAATGCGGCGCTGGTTTTTGGCATGGCGTTCAAGGCTCGGGTGCGAGCCATGGGCATCCGGGACTGGCCTATCTCGTTCCGCTCGCCCTGGCAGAATGGGTATTTGGAACGATTGATCGGGTCGATAAGGCATGAGTGCACTGATCATTTGATCGTGTTCAGCGAAGAGCACCTTCGGCGAATTCTTGGGAAGTACAGCGTCTATTATAATGAGGTACGAACTCACACTGCAGCGCTGCTCGGTGCCAATTCCCGACATGGCCGACCGCCCCTTTATGCCCACAGCCAAGGGCTGTAGTTTTGATTTAGAGCTGCCGGCGGGGTCCGGCTTTTCAGCGGCAACGCCGGTGCCTTCGGCAGGCACACCATTCTGAATACCCGCTGACATCGATTGTGTGCGTCGTCAGCGGAGCGATGTTGGGAGGGAGCGTCATGAA
>DASZGZ010000055.1:0-21947 GCA_035938355.1 Acidobacteriaceae bacterium | reverse complement strand
CCTGCAACTCCGAGCCACACGAAAACCATGATGAACGTGCCCTTCGTAGCGAGGGAGCCACGGCTCGGCATAATTGGGGTTGGTGGCCGCGGCACGAGTCTGCTGGAAGATCTGCTGGCGGCCAATGCACAGGTGCTGGCGATCTGCGACGTGGTGCCGGAAAAGGCACAGCATGCTCAACAGCTAATTGAAAAGGCGGGTCAGCATGCACCCGAGCTCTACACCCAAAGCGATCATTCCTACGAACAACTCGTCGCCAGAGACGATCTGGACCTGGTGATCGTTGCGACCCCATGGCTGTGGCACGTTCCCATGGCGGTCGCCGGAATGCAAAAAGGCAAGCACGTCGCCGTCGAAGTGCCTGCTGCAACGACGCTTGATGACTGCTGGCGGCTCGTCAACACGTCAGAAGCGACCCGGCGGCACTGCATCATGCTTGAGAACTGCTGCTACGGCTACAACGAGACGCTCATCTTGCGCATGGTGCAAGCCGGGCAATTCGGTGATCTGCTTTATGGAGAAGGGGCGTACCTGCACGATCTTCGCGAGGAGTTGTTCTCAAATAAAGGCGAAGGACTATGGCGCCGCACGGTCCACACACAGCGGAACGGGAACCTTTACCCCACGCACGGCCTCGGGCCGGTCGCAAACTATATGGGCATCAATCGCGGTGACCGCTTCGACTACCTGGTTTCGATGAGCACGCCGCAGCGGGGCCTGGATGTCTACCGCAAAGCACATCTGGAAAAGGGCGACCCGCGCTGGGCTGAGCACTACGTTACGGGCGACATGAACACGTCCCTGATCAAGACCGCGAACGGACTGACCATTACCGTGAAGCACGACGTCTCGAATCCACGGCCTTACGATCGGATCAACACCATCGCAGGAACGAAGGGTATTTTCACGGACTACCCGCCGCGCATCTATTTTGACGGTCAAAAGGGCAAGGAAGCGTGGACGAATCTGGACGCTTTCAAAGAGTATGAGCACCCGCTGTGGCGCCAGCAGGGTGACATTGCACGCAAGGCCGGCGGCCATGGCGGCATGGACTTTATCATGCTCTACCGGTTGCTCCAGTGCATGCGCGACGGTCTCGTCCCGGATATGGATGTCTACGACGCTGCCGCCTGGTCCTCGGTTGCGCCGCTCAGTCGCATCTCGCTCGAATCAGGTAGCGGACCGGCAAAATTCCCAGACTTCACCCACGCCCGCTGGCACGAACGGTCCGGTTCTCCCATCGGCCAAGCGAAAAGTTGAGTCCGGTCAAGTGCGGCCGGGGTGATCGTCCCATTTCATCTCCTGCCACGCGAGGTGCGTAGCTTCCTGCTCACGAAACCCACTTTTCAGCAATGTCTGGTAAGTGAGTGCTCGCAGGATTAGATGGAGTATTTCTCCATCCTCCGGTAGAGAGCGCCGCGGCTGAGGCCCAGCGCCTCAGCCGCCTGGCTCACGTTGCCTTGTGCACGAGCCAGCGCTTTGCGGATGAGGATACTTTCGACTGCTTCCAGGCTCATGTCATCGAGACTGGCTGAGCTTGTTGCGGAACGCGGCGCCGTCAGGTTGAGATCGCCGATGTCGACTTTTTCGGCACGCGCCATCAGCACCGCGCGTTCGATGCAGTGGTCCAATTCACGCACGTTGCCGGGCCACGCATATTGCATCATGATCTCCAGCGCGCGCGGGGCGAAGCCGGAGAGCAGACGGCGATACCGCTTGCTCCACCGCGCGAGGAAGTGGCCGGCCAGCAGCGGTACGTCCTCACGCCGTTCGCGCAGCGGCGGAAGGTGGATTTCCACGGTGTTGAGACGGAAGAGGAGGTCCGGGCGGAAGCGGCCTTCCTCACTCTCCTTGTGGAGGTCGGCGTTGGTGGCGGAGAGCAGCCGCACATCGACCTTGCGCGTCTTGGATGACCCGACCCGCTCAAGCTCGCCGGTCTCGAGCACACGCAGCAGCTTAGCCTGCTGCCGCATGGGGACATTTGCGATTTCGTCCAGGAAGAGGGTTCCGTGGTCCGCAAGTTCAAAGCGACCGATGCGGTCTGTACGCGCGTCGGTGAATGCGCCCTTTACGTGGCCGAAGATCTCGCTCTCAAAGGTGCCCTCGGGCAGCGCACCAGTGTTGACGGCGACGAGGGAACGCTGCGCGCGCGACGAGAGCATATGGATCGTCTGCGCGACGACCTCCTTGCCTGTGCCGTGCTCGCCGGTGATAAGCACGTTGGCGTCGGAGGGACCGATCCGAGCGATCATCTCCAGCACCGGCTGCATGGCGCGCGACTCAGCGATGAGGGTGGGCAGTCCTTCGGCGCGCAGGAAGCGGTTCTCGGCCTCGAGCATGTCCGCCTGGCGCTGCACGCGATGCAGATCGAGTTGTGTGCGCAGCACGGTGAGCAAGCGCGCATTGTCCCATGGCTTCTGGATGAAGTCCGCGGCACCGCGACGCATGGCTTCCACGGCAAGCTCCACGCTGCTCCACGCCGTCATCACGATGATCGGCACACGCAGGCCATAGCTCTGGATCTCCGCGAGCAGGTCGATGCCCTCCGCACCCGACGTGGTGTCGCGCGTGTAGTTCATGTCCATCAGGACGGCGTCGTAGCTCTCACTTGCGAGACACTCGATGAGTTGGCGGGGCGAGGCAGCGCGATCCAGCCGGTAGCCCTCGGGGCGAAGCAGCATCTCGAGCGCATCCAGGATCGCGGGCTGGTCGTCCGCGATGAGCAGACGCGACTTCTGACCTTCCTGCGCGTGCGTACTGTTTGCGACGGAGCGCTGCCGTGGGCTGCTCATGCTGTTGGTCACTCTACTATGGCTGCGGTGCTGGGGGTTGCGGCGTGGGTGGCTCAAGTGTTTGGGCCGGAGGGGGAGCAAGTGCCGAAGGCGGGACAGGCGAAACAGGCTTGTTGACGATTCCGGAACGCGCATCCTCGATCGAGATGCCGAGACGTCTGAGCGTCTGGCCTGTCTGGCTGTACAGTAGTACGCGGCTCTTTTCATACGCAGTCTCCGCAGATGCAAGCGTGGAACTGGCAATCGCCAAATCATGTTCTGCCGTGAGCGTTTCAAAATTCGAACCGGCGCCAAGCTGCTGCTCCTGCCTCTTGATGTCGAAAGTGCGTTGGGCGAGATCGCGTGCCTTGCGTGCGGCTTCGACACGTGCCTGGCCCTGCTCCAACGCGTATGCGGCGTTGCGCACTTCGATACGAAGATTCTTTTTCTGCTGCACCACGTTCAATTCTGCCTGCCGCAATTCCAGCTCGGAACGGAACTGGTCTGCGCGCGCCGACCGGTTACGTAACGGAATAGCGACCTGTATCTCCGCCAGATAATCCGGTGATGAGTTGTTAAAGGCATTTTGCAAGGTGCCGGCATAACTCGTCGACTCTGTGACGGGATTTGGCGGCGGAATGTAGTGCGGGTTCGGCGCGCCGCCGAGACCGGAGCCGGCGTAGTAACCAATCAAGTTCACGGTGGGCAACATGAAGTTGCGTACGGATTTCCGGGAGATCTCCGCACTGTCCTGGTTGAGCTGCAGCATGCTCAGGTCTGGCCGATCTTTGACGGCTTGATTGATGAGATCCTCGACCGGCGGAATCTTCTCCGGCTGGTAGGCTTCGAGGTTGGCGGTTGGGACCACCGGCATCTCTTCCAGGGTCTGATCAAGCTGCTTGGTAAGTGCAGCCTTCATCAGAGACTCCTGCAGTTGCAGTGTAGTCTTTGATATAGTCAGGTCCTGCTGGCGATTTGCCACTTCGGTCTCTGCCTTCGTGACGTCCATGGCCGGCACGGCCTTTAGCTCCAATTGCTTCTGCTCCTGATCGAGCGATCGTTCAGCAAACGCCAGAGAGCGCTCTTTTACCTGCTCATCCTGATAGGCGTTAACCAAGTCCCAGTAGAGATTTTCGATCTGGGTTATGGTGAGGTCGATCTGTTGCCGGAAATTGATCTCTGTAAATTTGCGATTGTTCTTTGCCAGGCGCAGCCAGCGAAGGTTTGGAGAAAAGCCAAAGCCCTGCAAAAGCTCCTGTCGAATCAGAAAGCGGTAATTCGCTGCCAGAGTCGGATTCAACTGCTGGAAAGTACTGTTCACCGTCTGGCGTGACTGATCTAAGTCGAATTCGATGTAGGTGCCAGTAGCAAAGGACTGCTGGTATGACAAATTACCAATGATCGTATTGGTGGTCAGGGATTGCACGCCCGATGTGACGGTATTGGACTGGGGAGTCGTATTGTGCTCCGTGCTGACAGTGGCATAGATCCATGGATCAAAGCTGGGAACCTGAATGCCGAGGCCGATAGTGCTCTGCACAAGACCGCCCTGACCGCCGGCACCACTGCTGCTACTGACAGACGAGACGGCACTCGACGCGCTCGAACCGCCTAACGTGTTCTGCACCGGGCCGGGCACGCCCAGGGTAAATCCACCGGCAGCCGTGCGCAGCACATCCATGTTTGCAATCGGCAGATCGTAACGCGAGACGGCGATATCGAGATTGTTTTCGAGCGCCAGGTCGATCGCATCGTCGATGGAGAGATAGAGCTTGCCCTCGTGGATGCACTCGTCCAGGCGGGGGGAATTCGAGAGGCTGAGCGCAGGCACGTTGACTGGCGTATAGGTCTTGAAAGGATCGTGTATATGCGGGAACTGCACATTGAAGCCCTGCTGCTGCGCACTCTGCGCAAAAACTGGCGCGGTCTGGGAAACAATCAGCGAGCTGAGTGCAAGCGTTGCTGTAGCAATTTGACGAAGATTCATCGAGTGGTGGACTCCTGTGCGGCGTTGAGACGCGGGTTGGAGCTGTCGCTCACCAACCAGCCATCCCGAACTTCGAGCAGCCGGTTGCCGTAGGCGGCGTTGGTCTCCGAATGGGTGACCTGCAGGATGGTGGTTCCCTGCCGGTTGAGCTCTTTGAACAGCTCCATGATCTCCTTGGCCTGCTCGGAGTGCAGGTTGCCGGTGGGCTCATCGGCCAGCAGCAGCGCCGGATTGTGAATGACCGCGCGCGCGATGCCGACGAGCTGCTGCTGTCCGCCGGAGAGCTGCGAAGGAAACAGGTCCTTCTTGCCGACAATGTTGAAGCGGTCCAGCGTATCGGCCACCAGGGCCTGTCGCTCGGCGCGCGGCATGTTCTTGTAACTCAAGGGCAGGTCGATGTTCTCGGCAACTGTGAGCTCGTCGAGCAGGTGATAGCTCTGGAAGACCATCCCCATGCTTCGCTTCGCCAGCTCCGCCCGCTGTTTGCGGCCCATGGCGTGTACCGGGTCGCCGTCGAAGTAGTACTCGCCCAGCCACTGGTCGTCGAGCAGAGCGATGGCGTTCAGCAGCGACGACTTCCCTGCACCGGATGGTCCCATCAGTGTGACGAACTCGCCGCGTTCGATTTTGAGGTCAATGCGGCGCAGCACCCAAGTCTGACCGGCGCCGGTCTTGTAGCTGCGTTCGAGGTTGCGTATATCGATCATGTGATTCCTTCCTTATTCGTGGCGCAGTGCCTGCATGGGATCGGTCTGCGCTGCGCGACGCGCAGGCAGATAGCTGGCGGTAACACAAGTGACGGCGAGAATCGCGGTGACTACCTCGATCACAAGCAGGATGTTGTGGACGTCGACGCCGCTGAGCAGGCTGCTGGCGACGCGACTGAACCCAAGCGATGCGGCAATGCCTAGCGATCCACCGACGGAGAGCAGCACGATGGCGCGCCGCAGCACCAGCCACAACACATCGCTCTTCTGCGCTCCCAGCGCGAGACGCACGCCAAAGTCGCGCATCTGCTGTGTGACCTGGTAGGCGAGCAGACCGTAGAGCCCGGCCGCTGCGATGACCAGGGCCGCCAGCGCAAACAGCGTGAGCAATCGCGCGGCCAGAGTCTGGCTGCCCATCGTGTCATCGACCGAGGTTTTCATCAGCTCGGCGTGGTTAACTCCGACATCCGGGTTGAGACCGTGGACGATGCGGGTGATAGCGGGGATGAGCGATTCGGGCGCGGTGCGGCCGCGGACCACCAGATCGAGATGGAAGTTCACGAGAATCGGATACAGGTCATCGGCCGGCGACATCTGGTCCAGATTCAGCAGCAGCTCTGGCTTCACGGAGTCGTTCATATTCTGACGCGCATCCGAAACCACGCCGACAATGGTGGCGTATTTATGCGGACCGGCTTCGGCCGCCTTCACCTGCATCCCGACCGGCGAGTGGGCTCCGTCGATCTGACGGGTGAATGCCTCGTTGACAATCGCAGCCAGTGGTGCACCGACGCTGTCTTCATTATTGAAGAGGCGGCCAGCCGTCAGCGTGATACCCATGGCGCGGAAATAATCCGCCGTAGCCGCCCGCGCATTTGCGTTCTGCGCGTGATGCGGATCAGGCTTGGGGCGGCCGGCAAATTCGATGTCGTCGAGAAACGTCCAGTTCGCTCGCAGAGGACGGACCGTGGTGACACCTGCGGCGGTGACGCCAGGAAGCTGGCGAATACGGTCGAGCATCGGCTCAATCAACGAAGTGACCACGTTCTTGCCCGCCGACGGCCCGGCGGTGACGAACCAATAGTTCTTCTGCGGCAACATCAGCTCTGCGGTGACGACCTTGTCCGGATCGAATCCGAGGGGCCTGCGCTGCATCTCGTACAGCGTGCGCGCCATGACTCCTGCGGCAACCAGGAGCAGCAGCGAAAGCGCTACCTCTACGGTGACGATGGCATCCCGCGTTAAAGACTGCTTGCGGCTGGTGCCGGTGCCAGCGGAGCCCTCGCGCAGCCCTGTTTGAATGGGAAGGTGCGCTGCCTGCAGTGCCGGAAGGATGCCAAAGATCAGAGCCGAAATGCAGGAGGCAACCAACACATAAACGCAGACGGTCGCATCGATGTGGATGGTGTCGCCATTCTGAAAGGTATTCGCCAGATAGGTCTTTGAAAGCCGAAGGGCTGTAGACGTAATGGCGAGTCCCAGCGCTCCACCGACAAGGCTTAACAGGAAGCTCTCCACCAGAAACTGCCGCAGCAGCCGCGAACTGCCTGCGCCCAGCGCTGCGCGTACGGCAATCTCTCGCCGACGCCCTTGAGTGCGGGTCAGCAGCAGGCCGGCCACATTGATTGTGGCCAGCAACCAGACGGCCAGCACCAGGCCATTCAGCGCCAGCAGACCAGGACGCACGTTGCGCGTCAGTGAATGCGCGTAATCCTCAACGACGATGCGATTGTCCCGCTCCTCGCCCGGATAGCTACGCAGGTTTTGCTGCTTGATACCGGCCAACTCGCGAGTCGCGTCCTCCACCGTGTTCCCGGCGTGCAGGCGGCCGAGTACAGCGAGCACGCCGGAGATGCGATCCTGCAGGTCTTTGTGAGTGGTGTCGAGCGGCGAGAAAAGCAGATCGCTACCGCCCTGGTATCGGAAGCTCTCCGGCATTACGCCGATCACGGTATGCGGCGTACCGTTCAGCGGAACGACACGGCCAACAACTTTCGGGTCGCTGTTGAAGAGTGTGTGCCAAGCCTCCGCTCCCAGGATAACGACGTGGCTTGCGCCACCATTGTTTTCGTTTGCCGCGAAGCCGCGGCCCAGGGCCGGCTGCACACCGAGCACACTCAGGAAGTTCGTGCTGGTAAGCAGTTGGAGCTCGGAGTGCGGATTGGCGATGCCGCCAACGATGGGCATCTGGACGGTGAGATAGGCCACTCCCTGCAGCGTGCGGCTACGGGTTTGCCAGTCCTGAGCATCCGGCAAGGAGATGCCGCCGCTAGTGGCCGCGTCTTTTTCGTAGGAAGCTTCGTTGATGGTCACCAGCTGCGATGGATGATCGAAAGGCAGCGGGCGCAGCAACACCTGGTCCACGACGGAGAACATCGTCGTGGTGGCGCCGATGCCGAGAGCCAGCGTGAGAACTGAGGCGCACGCGAAGCCGGGGCTGCGCCGCAACTGGCGCCACGCATAACGAAGATCGTTGCCGAGTTCCATTCCTCTCCTCTCTATTCCGACCGCAAGGCGTTCATGGGTTCTATCGAAGCGGCCCGCCGTGCCGGCAGCAAGGCGGCCGCCGCCGCGCTGAGCGACAGCAACAGCACCGCGATTGTGACCACAGGCAGATCAAAGGAGCCCACGCCAAAGAGCCGGTCTGCCAGCAGACGCCCGGCAAGATAAGCAAGCGGTATCCCGATGACGAGACCTATTCCACAGGAGAGCAGCGACTGCATCAGCACCTCCCGCAGAATCCGCGCGCGGCTGGCGCCAAGCGCCATCCGTATCCCGATCTCGCCGGTGCGCCGTTCCACTGAATATGCCGTCACACCGTAGATCCCAATAGCGGCCAGCACCAGCGCAATGAATGCGAAGAGTGCGCACAGGCGCGACATCAGCTCGCTCTGAATGAAACCTATCCCCTCCAACTCCTTGAATGTGTAATAGGCAGTGATGGGCAGGTTTCCGTCTACATCGCGAACCGCTCTGCGTATCGCCGCCTCCGCCGAGGGCCGGTCACTGCCACGCAGTTGCAGGATGATGTTGCCGGCGAAATGCGATTCCGCCTCCCAGCCCTGCCGGCTCGCCCGAAAAACCTGCGTCGTCTGCCGGAACGGCAGGAAATAGAGTGGCGGGGCCGGCTGGTCGGGAAAGCGGTATTTGATATCGCGCACTACGCCGACGATTTCAAACTGCGAGCGAAGTTCCGGCTCGATGCCGAAGTGTTGTCCCAGCGGATCGCCCTTCAGGAAACGGCGCGCAAATCCCTCGCTCACCACCGCGACCTTGCGTGAGCGCTCATCGTCGCCATCCGTGAAGACGCGACCCTTGACCAGTTTGGCGCCGATCGAGTCGAAGTACTCCGGATTCACGCGGTTCCACGCCGCCTCACCCCATTCGCTGTCGAGCGATGGGTTGGGCTGGCCAGGAAAATAGGTGAACGTCGCGCGGCTGTCTCCGGACATCGGAGCGTAGATCGCAATGCCCACATGCTCCGCGCCAGGAATAGCCATGAGCTGCTCGCGCAGACGTTCATAAAGCTCGTTCGTCTGCGCACTGTGATAGCCGGCGAGCGCAGGGTCGATGCTGACGATGTAGCGGTCTTTGGTCCGAAAGCCGAAGTCCTGGTTCTGCAGCTTGGTGAGGCTGCGCGTCAGCAGGCCTGCGGCGCACAGCAGCACGACAGAAAGCGCTGCCTGCAGGATGACCAGCACGCGCTGCGAACCAGTCCCGCTAGAACGCGTCGTGCGCGATGCCCCGCGCAGCACGCTGGCCAAGTTGTTCCGCGTCGAGATCCACGCGGGTCCAACGCCGAATAAAATGGACGTAGCAAGGGCTGTGGCAAATGCAAATCCGAACATGGCGGGCGAGGGCCGCGCCGTGATCGGCACGTAGTCCACCCCGCGAAACGCCAGCGCGAGCACAGAGCTGGAGAGCACGTACGCCACTCCGATCGCCCCCACGCAGCCGAGCAGAGCGAGCACTATACTCGAAATCATAGCTTGCTGCAGCAGCTGTTCGCGGCTTGCTCCCAGCGCCATCCGGACACAGGTCTGCTGGCTCTGCGCCAGTGCGCGGACCAGCAATAGGTTGGCCACGTTAGCGCAGACAATCAGCATGACGAAGGCCGCAGCCGCCATCAGCAACTTGAGCGCCCGATGGTAGACCAGGCCCACAATATTGATGCCCGCCTCGGCAGAGTCAAGCTCCGTATGCTGGCGGTCGATCCGCGCACGTTGGTCCGGCTCCATCTCCGCGCTGCGGCTGTGTAGCCACTGCCGCAGCTCCGTATTCAACTGCGCATCGATCTGCGCGGGCGCGACGCCCGGCGCGATGCGACCAATCATGTCCAGCCAGTAGCGGTCCGGACGGTTGCCCAGGGCGCCCTCATGGACGAAGTTGGACTCCTGACGCAATGGGATCCAAAGCTCCGGCATGTCGGCGTTCAGTGTCTCGCCGACGAAAGCCGGCGCCGCAACGCCGACAATGGTGGCAGCGGTGCCGTTCATCATCAGCGTCTCGCCTACGAGGTGCGGATCGCGCCCGAAGCGGCGCTGCCACATGCGATCGCTCAGAACAGTCACCGGAGGCGCCCCAGGCTGATCGTCCGCAGGCGTCAGGCCGCGCCCCATCGCGATCGGCACACCGAGCACGCTGAAATAGTTGCCGGAGACCAGCTTGCCCAGCAGCGCCGCAGCAGCCTGGGGGTCGCCCTGGCGATGCACCAGCAGGGGTGTCTGGCCGGCCTGAAACGCGGCGAGTGTGCCCTGGAAACCCTGGGTATGGTCACGCAGTGTTTCGTACAGCTCGTTCGAGAACATGCTCCAGTCGCCCAGCATCTCGCTGGCCGCACAGCAGGCGGTGTCGCGCCCCACCTTATATAGCTCGTTCGGGTGCCGGACAGGCAGCGGCTTCAGCATGGTGATGTAAATCAGGCTGAAGATAGCGGTGGTCGCGCCTATGCCCAGGGCAAGCGTGAGCACGCCGGTGATGGCGAAGCCCGGACTGCGGCGCAGTTGGCGAAATGCGTAACGGATGTCGGTGGCCAGGTGCATCAATTCACTCCGTCCGCAACGCTACCATGGGTTCGGTGGCGGAGGCGCGCCGGGCCGGAATCAGAGCCGCCAGCATAGCCGCGACCACCAACACACACGCAGCGACGCCATAGCTGACCGGGTCAAGCGCCGGCACCCCGACAAGAAAACGGCCCAGCACACGGGACGCTTCGACGCTGACGAGCACGCCGAGCCCGATGCCCAGCAGCCCGCTCTTCGCGGCAGTCATCATCACCTCGCGCGCCACCACGGCGCGATCCGCGCCCAACGCCATGCGGATGCCGATCTCGCGCACCTGCTGCGCCACCGTATAGCTGGTGACGCTATACATGCCGACGGCGGCGAGCAGCAACGCGAGCGCCGCGAAGGCAGTCAGGAGCTCGCCCCGCAACTGCTGCGGCTCGGTTGCTGCGGCGAGCGCATCGTCCATGGTGGTGAATTTTGTCGCGATGGATGCATCGATGGCCAGTACGCGCTGCCGCACTACTGGGATCAGTGCCGCAGGCGCAACTGCTGTATGCAGAACGATCTGGGCTCCATCGATTAAACGCTGAGGATGCTGTTCCAGCGGGAAATAGATAGCGGGTGTAGGATCGTCGGCCGGCGAATCCTGGCGCACATCGCCCACCACTCCGACAATGGTGGCACCGCGCATGCTATCTTCGTCCATACCGCAGACGATCCGTTTCCCGATCGGCTCTTCTTTTCCGAAAGACTGACGCGCAACCGCCGCACTGATGACCGCCACTGGCTGCGAGCCATATGTATCTGCAGGTGTGACGTCCCTGCCTCGCAACAGAGGAATATGCATCTCGTTGAAATACCCGGAACCTGCCAGACTGAAGTTGGCCCAGGACAATCCGGCCTGGTCCATATTTTGCCCATGGTCGGGTATCGCGTAGCCGCCGTTTGAGCCGTAATCGCCGGTGGGAAGGCCCCAAGTCTGCGCGGCGGACTGCACGCCGGGCAGTGCCCGGAGCTGCTCCGTCAACTGTGCCATTGCAACGATGCGTTTCTGTTCTTCTGCGCGGCCATGCGCAGGCGCCTCTACGTAGACGACCAGGCGGTTGTCCGCAGCGAAGCCAAGGGGCACTTCGCGGATGTGAGCAATCGTGCGCAACAGCAGACCCGAGGTCGTGACCAGCAGGAAGCTCAACCCAATCTCAACCGCGAGCAGACCCCGCCGCCATACTGCCGAGCTCCGGTCCGTGCTGCCGGAGCGCGTGCCGCGATTCAGGGCCGCAGCGGGGTCGCGTCGCGCCGCCCACCAGCAAGGTAGGGTCGCGCTGAGCACCGTAACTAGGATCGCGAGTAGCAGGCTGAAGCCCAGCAGCCGCGGGTCAGGCGACGCACTCATTGCGCGTGGCAGTTGCGAAGCCAGCAGATGCATCAGCAGTTTGGTCGCGGGAATCGAGAGAAGGAGTCCCGCAATGCCGCCAAGGAACGATACGACGCCGGCCTCGATCAGTACCGAACTCACAATGCGCGCGCGTGTTGCACCGAGCGCGCCGCGCACCGCCAGCGCATGCCCCTGCGCTGAAGTGCGGACCAATTGAAGATGCGCCACATTCGCGCATGCGATCAGCAGCAACACGCCAACCGCGGCAAGCCACAGCCAGAGCGATGTCTTCACCTCACCCGTCAGCGCATAGCGCAGCGGCACCGCACGCAAACTGACATGCGCATGGCTGATGGGAAACTGCTTCGCTAAACGGGAGGATAACGCGTCAAGCTGAAGCTGCGCCTGCTTCAACCTAAGCCCGTCGCGCAGTAGTCCCACCGCCTGGTAGTTGTACGAATCGCGGTTGACGCTGTCCGGAGTCGACGAGCGGCCCAACCAGATCGAGGTCTTCTGCGGAAAGCCGAAGGCCCGCGGCATCACGCCAATCACTTCGAACGATTCGCCCTCCACGCTGACGATCTTGCCCACCGCTGCGTTCACGCCGCTGAGCTCCGCATCGGCAAAGGCCTCGCTTACCACCGCCTGGTGCGACGCATCATTTGTCCGGAAGAGCGCGCCGTGCTCCGGACGTACTCCGAAGACATCAAAAAACTTCGGGCTGATCACGGCGATATGCGTAAAGGTCGCATGGTCCGGAAGCTGCACACCCTGCTCGTATGCCTCGTAATAAGTGGTTGCGGCAAAGGTGGAGCTGGCGCGCAAGTCTTCGTAATCACCACCAGGGACTCGCGGAATCTGATGCTGCCTGTCGGTGAATAGCGTCTCCAGCGCCACAATGCGGTCGGCGTCGCGGTATGGCAACTGCCTCAGCAGCATCTGCTCCACCACGCTGAACACGGCCGTCGTCGCACCGATGCCGAGCGCGAGCGTGAGAATGGCCGTCAGCGCGAAGCCGGGGTTGCGGCGAAGCTGCCGGAAGGCGTAGCGGAGATCCTGAGTGAGCTTCATCGCGTTACTCCATCCTCAGTGCGGCCATGGGTTCAATGCTGGCTGCACGCCGCGCAGGAAACATCGCTGCCAGCAGGCCGATAAGGAAGAGCGCCACTGCCAGCACCAGGAAGACGAGTGCATGCTGCGCGCCAAGATGGGCGGCCTGTGCGCCCTGCGATCCATGTGCCTGCGGCAATATGGCTGCAATGGCGCGACTCGCGAGCAGGGTCAGCCCCGCGCCCGCAGCCAGACCTCCGGCAACCACCATGGCCGCATGCGTCGCGATGGTGCGTACGACGTTGCCGCGTGTCGCGCCAAGCGCCATTCGCACACCGATGTCCCGCTTGCTCTGCTCCACGTCTTGACTCAGCAGGCCGTGGATGCCGACGACGGCGAGCAGCAACGCGAGGGCCGCGAAGCCGCCAAAGAGCCATGACTCCATGCGCTGGAAGTCGAGCTGATCGAGCACGATCTCATCCATCGTCTCCGGGATGCGGAAGGGCACGGTCGGATCGACTGCGTGAATGGCGTCGCGTAGTTCGCCGTAGATGGCCTTCGGTTCGCCATTGCTGCGCACCACCAGGTTCATGCCGCCCAGGTAATCCAGCCTCAGTTTCTGCGGCAATTCGTTCGCGATGTAATCGGCCTCGGCCATTGCAGGACGGTCGAGCGCCTGCCGCACATTGGTCACGACGCCGACGATCTCTGCGTTCCCGTCGTCGATATGCGCGCCAATCGGGTCCATTCCGCGCGGAATGAACTTCTTGACGAACGCCTCGTTGACAACGATCTTCGGGGCGTCGGGAATCGTATCCGTTGCCGGGCTGAGCAAGCGGCCACGCACCAGCCGGATGCCGAAGACGCTGTAGTATCCCGGCGTCACCATGCGCTCCTCTGCCAGCATCTCCTGGTTCGGCGGATAAGGCGGCTGCCCTTTGATGTGAACGTCAGAGTTCGAGCCCCAGTTCTGTATGGGCGTGATGTTGATGAGCCCCGCGGCGGCGATGCCCGGCACATGCTGCAGCCGATCCAGAAGCGGCTGGTAGAAGTTCCCTATCGGATCGCGGCCGGCGTAGCGACCGGGGGAAAGCTCAATCTCGGCAGAGATGATGGGAGCGGGATCGAATCCGAGATCGGTGTGCCGCTGCTCGAGAATGGAGCGCAGCAGCAGACCGGAGGTAAACAGCAGCACCAGTGCGAGGGCCACCTGGGTCACGATGAATGCCGAGCGCAGGCGATGATGTGCGCGCGTGGTGCCGGCAGAACCGCCGCTACGGAGCGCCTGGCTGGGATCGATGCGCGCCAGCCGGAACGCTGGCAGCACGCCCGCAAGTACACTCGCCACCGTGGCGAGCACAATTGCGACGGCGAGGGCGAGCAGGTTCATGTGAACTTCGCTGCCACGCTGCAGTGCGTCAATCAGGAATGTGCGCATGCCGCTGAGCACAAGCATGGCAAGCAGTATTCCCGCGCCGCACCCAAAGGTGGCCAGCACCAGGCTCTCAGTCAGCACCTGGCGAAGGATCGTCGCTCGTCCTGCACCTACCGCGGCGCGCACTGCCATCTCGCGTTCGCGGCCAACGCCGCGCGCCAGCAGCAGTCCCGCAATGTTCACGCAGCAGAGCGCGAGGACCGCCAGTACGGCGGCGCCCATCACGGTAAGCGGCGAGGCGACTCCCTCACTCAAGGTGGCATCGAGTGTGTGCAGCGCCACTGTGCGGCCGGCATCCGTATCCGGGTACGCCCGTCCCATGTCTGCGAAGACCCGTTGCAGGTCTGCCTGCGCCTGTTCGCGCCTCACTCCCGGCTTCATGCGACCAATCGTTCGCAGCCAGTGCGATCCGCGGTTCGTTCTCCACTGCGAGTTTGCGTGGAGCGGGGTATATACCGCATTGTGCTGGCCCAACGGATAGCGGAAGTCCGCAGGCATGACACCGATGATGGTGTAGGGATGGCCATCGAGGCGCGCCATCTGGCCGATCACCTTCGGGTCCGCCTGGAAGTCGCGTTGCCAGACTTCGTAACTGAGCACGGCAACGTCGTCGCGCCCCGGCTGGTCTTCGCCGGGACGGAAGGTGCGACCGAGAACCGGCGCAACGCCGAAGACGTCGAAGAAGTTATCCGTGCCCTTCGTTGCATGCAGCGCCACTGGGCCGTGTGGCGATTCCAGGTTCACGTTGCTGAAGTCGTTGTAGCCGGCAAATGCGGAAAAGGTGTGCTGCGCTGCGCGTTCGTCGCGATAGGCCGGGAGGGATGCGGGTTGCGTGTAGCCACTGCGCGAGCGGCTCTCCGGCACGACGATCTGATGCGGATCGGGATACGGCAACGGACGGAGCAGGACCGCGTCGATGACACTGAAGACAGCGGTGGTTGCGCCGATACCGAGCGCGAGCGTCAGTATAGCGGTCAGAGCAAAGCCGGGGCTGCGCCGCAATTTGCGAAGCGCGTAGCGTGCATCGTGGCCGAATTGCATGGCTATCCCCTTTCCTTCCTGCCCTATTCGTTGCGCAGCGCCTGCACCGGTTCGATCGCCGCCGCGCGCCGCGCCGGCATCAGCGCAGCCAGCACTGCCGCGATGACCAGCGTGCCGAATGCGCTGCTCAGAATCATCGGGTTGTAACTGCTGACGTTGTAAAGATGAGCCGCCATCAGCCGGCCCAGCACCAGCGCCAGAGGCACACCGAGTACGAGACCGACGAGCACTTGCGACAGCGCGTGCTTCAGGACCTCGCGCAAAACGTCGCCGCGGTCAGCGCCCACCGCCATGCGCAATCCAACCTCCGGCGTCCGTCGCTCCACCGTGTATGCGGTGACGCCGTAGATGCCAATCGCCGCCAGCAGCAGCGCTACCAGGCCAAAGGTCAGCGTCAGACGGGAGAGCATCTCAGGCTGATTGAAGTTGGCATTGACCTGCGTTGCGAGCGCATCCATGCGAGTGATGGGAAGGTTCGGATCGATGTTGCCGATCACACGACGAAGTGCCGCAGCCATCTCCGCTTCGCCGCCCTGGTAGTGAACAATGATGTCTTCGGGAAAGTGAGCCCGTTCTTCTCCCGCGCGTTCCCGCTCGGCAAAAATCTCTGCCGGCTGCGCCAGCGGCAGAAAGACCATGGGTAGCTGCGGCTGGTCGGGATCTTCGTATTTGGTGTTGTCCGTGACACCGACAATCTCAAACTCGCTGGGATCATGCGCGTCCAGACCAAAATGCGCACCCACAGGCGGCTTGCCTTTCAGGAAGTGCTCGACGAACGCCTGGTTGACGACGGCGACGCGGCGTGTCGAGGCGGTGTCAGCATCGGAGAGTCCGCGGCCGAGCAACACATGCGTGCCCACCGCAGCAAAATAGCCCGGACTGATGCGATCAAATGTTGTCCGGTAGTAGTTGTCGGTGAACTCCGGGGGCGGCGGTGGCTCACCTGGCAGATGGGCCAAATCGTGCCAGCCATCGCCCGAGAGTGGACTGAATGTTGCATAGCCAAGATCGAGCACACCCGGTGTCTGCTTCAGTTCGGTGTCGAATTTGCGCTCTAGGTCAGCTAGCTTGTGAATGTCATAACCGGCGGCCACCGTATTGATGCCAATGACCAATCGGCCAGAGGTCTCCAGGTGCAGGTTCTGGTGCTCGAGGGCGCGCAAGCTCAGGGTGAGCAATCCGGCAGTGGACAGCAGAGCCAGCGACAAGGCGGCCTGGAAGACGACCAGCGCCTTCTGTGGCCACGCGGCCTTGTCTCCAGCCGTGCGGCTGGCGCCGCGCAGCGCCTCAATGGGATCGAAGTGCGAGGTGATCCACGCCGGCACGCAGCCGAAGAGCGCTCCCGCCAACACAGCAATTCCCAGCGCGAATCCAAGCACGGTCCACGACGGCGAGGGAGAGAAGGGCGATGACTGCGTGCCGCTCAAAGCCATGGACAGCATTGCGCGCGAGCCGAAGACCGCGAGCAGTACTGCTACGACGCTGCCAGCCAACGAGATGAGGAGACTCTCGGTGAGTGTCTGCCGGATGAGGCGGCCGCGTGGCGCTCCCAGGGCAAGACGCACCGAGGTCTTTTGCCGCCGCGCCATGCCGCGTACCAGCATCAGGTTGGCGAGGTTCGCACAGACGATCAGCAGCACAAAGCCCGCGATCATCAGGAGCAATCGCAATCCCGAGGCGTAGTTGTCGCGCAGCTGGCTGATGCCGCTGGCAGCAGGAGCCCACTCCGTGCGCTGCTTCGCAATGACTGCACTCTGTCCCGGATCGAGTGTTTCCGGGTGCGCCTGCAGCCATCCCTGCAACAAGCCGTTGGTCTGCGCATTGAGCGTTGCGGGATTGAACCCGGACGGCGCGCGACCAATGACGTACAGCCAATACTCGCTGGGATGGTCCATCGCATCGATGTTGGTGAGCATGGGCTCAAATGCCAGCGGCGCCCAGATCTCGGGCGTATCGGCATCCAGCCGGGTTCCAAAGAAGCCCGCAGGCATGATGCCGGCCACGGTCATCGCCCGATTGTTGATCATCAGTGTGGAGCCGACAACAGACGGCACCGCGCCGAAGCGGCGCTGCCACATCTCGTAGCTCAGCACTACTTGCGGTTGCGTGCCCCGCTGGTCATCCGATGGCTGAAGCGCGCGGCCTTGCAGGGCATTCACACCCAACGTAGAGAAATAGTTGCCGGCGACAAATTGCAACCGCGCCGGCTCGGCTGGATGCGCGCTGTTCTGCGGTCGCATGCCCACTGACCGCTGCCCCGCCTCGAGGGCGGTCATGCTCGTGAATCCATGCAGATGGTCACGAAACATCTCGTACTGGTCGTAGGAGAAGAGACTCCAATCGCCGAAGAGGCTGCCGCCGTTGAAGCAGCAGTCGTATCGCGTCCCCAGCTTGTAGAGCTGTTCGGGCGACGTGACCGGCAGCGGTCGCAGCATCACCTGATAGATCAGCGTGAAGATGGCCGTCGTAGCGCCGACGCCCAGCGCCAGCGTCAGCACCGCCGTGAGGGCGAAGCCTGGTGTGCGGCGTAGCTGCCGCAAGGCGTAACGAAGGTCCTGCAAGAGCTGCTGGATAAACTGCACGAGCCCTCCTCTCTATGGGCTATTTCTCTGGGGGGTTATTCCATGCGCAGTGCCACCATCGGTTCGATGGAGGCCGCACGTCTGGCGGGCACCAGGGCTGCAACTGCCGCCGCAATCGAGAGCATGAACAGAGTGACGATGGCTACCGAGGCGTCGAAGGCGCCGACGCCATAGAGGTGCTGGGCCATCAAGCGGCCGGCGGCATAAGCCAGCGGAACGCCGATGGCGAGTCCAAGGACGCAGTGCGTCAGAGCGCGTTTCAACACATCGCGCAAGATGCTGGCACGGTCCGCGCCCAGCGCCATTCGCACACCGATCTCACCCGTGCGTCGTTCAACCGAGTAGGCGGTGACACCGTAGAGTCCGATCGATGCCAGGATCAGTGCTACAAGACCGAAGAGAGACGTCAGCCGAGCGAGCAGCTCGTCTTGATTGAAATTCGTCGCAACCTGTGCAGAGAAGGTGCGGAAATACTGCGGTGTGAGAAGAGGGTTCACGTCAGCAAAAGCGTGACGGGTCGCCTCCTCGAGAGCAGCAGGTGTGGTGCTCGCTGTGTCCATCACCACCTGGCCGGCGTAATGTCCCAGCGGCTCGAATACCTTGTCTTGCGGCTTGGCAACCGCCGTAGCCTGCGCGAAAGGCAGGTAGTACATGGGGGGCGGCGGTACGTTCGGGTCCTGATGTTTGGTGTTTTCCACGATGCCGACGATCTCAAACTGCGATTCCAACTCGCGTTCGACGCCGAAGTGCTGGCCGATTGCCTTGCCGTGGAAGTAGCGATCGGCAAAGACCTGATTCACGATCGCGACCTTGCGTCCATGATTATCGTCGCCATCGCTAAAGAAGCGGCCGGTTCGCAGTTTGGCACCGATAGCGTCGAAATATTCCGGAGTAATCCGGATATAGGTCGCGCTGTACCAGTTGCTATCCGGCTTCGGATCAGGCTGACCAGGAATAAAGATGCCGCCGTTCCAGTTGTCATGGCTCAACGGCGTGTAGAGGGCAAAGGCAACCTTCTTCGTGCCGGGAATCCGCATCAGCCTTTCATGCAGCTTGCGATACAGGTCGTCGGTCTGCTCTGGTTTATATCCAGCGAGGAAAGGATCGATGCCAACGATGTATCGGTCCTCGGTATGGAAGCCAAAGTCCTGCGTCCGCAGGTTGTTCAGGCTGCGCAGCAGCAGGCCGGCCGCGCACAGCAGGACCACCGAAAGCGCCGCCTGCGTGATGACCAGCACGCGTTGCGGCGCAGAACTCGAGTCCTTCATCGTCCGCGACGTGCCGCGGATCGCCGAGGCTGGATCCGTCTTTGTGGAGATCCATGCGGGTATCGCAGCGCACAGAATTGCGGTGACCAATGCCGCCAGCACAGCGAAGCCCAGCACCGGCAACGACGGGTTCACTTCGATCGGAACATATTCCGATCCTCGAAAGGCTAGTCGCAGCACCGAATGCGCCACGGCATAGGCAATGGCGACTGCGCCGGCGCCACCCACCAGCGCCAGCAATATGCTCGAGATCATCGCCTGCCGTACCAGCTGTCCACGTGTTGCACCCAGCGCGATGCGCACCGCCTGTTGCTGCCTCTCCGCAGTCGCACGCACCAGCAGCAGGTTCGCCACGTTGGCGCAGACGATGAGCAGCACGAACCCGGCTGCGGCCATCAACATCTTCAACCCGCGGCCGTAGCCTTCCGCCACGTCGTTCACGCCGGTACGCGCAGACGACAGCTGTGTCTTCTGCCGGTCAATCTGCGCCCGCGCCGCCGCATCGAGCGTGTCACGGCTGCTGAGCCACTGCCGCAATTCCACGTTCAGTTGCGCAGTGATCTGGTCCAGGGATGCATCGGGGGCGATGCGGCCGACCACATCGAGCCAGTGGGTATCGAGATGATGGGTATGCGCCGCGTCAGCACCAGTGAACTTCGCTTCCTGGTTCAGTGCCAGCCAAAGCTCCGGCGGATCGGACTGCACGATCTCGCCCTTGTACTCCGGCGCCGTAACGCCGACCACCGTGACGACTACCCCATTCATAGTGAAGTTCGTGCCGAGGATGTGCGGGTCGAGACCGAGGCGGCGTTGCCACATGCGATAGCTGATCACGGCAACCGGCGGCGCGCCTTCGGTGTCGTCCGACGGTTGAATCGGCCGGCCGAGCGCTAGCGGCACTCCGAGGGTGGAGAACTCATTCCCGGCAACGAAGCGACCGGGCACTGTGTCCGGAGGATGGGGATCGCCGACCCGCCGCGTTAGCAGCGGAGTGCTGAAGGATTGAAATGCTGTGAGGCTCTCGAAGCCTTTGGTGTGATCGCGGAAGTAAAGATAGAGATCGTTGGAGAAGATGCGCCACTCGTCGCCCTGCAGGCCGCCATAGTTGCAGCAGGTCGGCTCCTTGCCCACCATGTAAAGCTTCGAGGCATGCTGGACGGGCAATGCCTTCAGCATGGTGTTGTAGATCAGGGTGAAGATCGCTGTCGTCGCGCCGATCCCGAGGGAGAGTGTCAGCGCCGCCGTGATGGCGAAGCCGGGGTTGCGGCGGAACTGCCGCAGCGCGTATTGCACATCGTTGAGCAACTTTCCCATTGCAGCTCTCCCTCGCCGGATGTGTGGAGGACGACCGGGTTTCGGACACACTCCGGCGTCCTCCTGACACACCCGGCATCATCGGCGCCGTGCTACTGAACCTGCAACAACTGTTCCGGCGACAACTCTCCTTCGGCGATTACCTTGCCGTCAAAGAGATGTACCTGGCGGTCGGCATGGCGGGCGAAGCGAGGATCGTGCGTCACCATGCAGATGGTCGCGCCCTCCTTATGCAGCTCGGAGAGCAGTTCCATCACCGCTTCGCCGTTTTTCGAGTCCAGGTTTCCGGTAGGCTCGTCGGCCAGCAGGATGGACGGGGAACCGGCCAGCGCACGGGCCACGGCGACACGCTGCTGCTGACCGCCGGAGAGCTGTGAGGGATAGTGGCGCATGCGGTGCGCCATACCTACGCGTTCCAGCGACTCCTGCACGCGGCGCTTGCGGTCAGCCGCCGGCATGCCGGAGCGGTAGGTCAGCGGCAGCTCCACGTTTTCGGCCACCGTGAGGTCGCCGATCAGGTTGAAGCTCTGGAAGATGAAGCCGATCTCCTGGTTGCGGATGCGCGAGCGCTCGGCGAAGCTCAGGTTCTCTACCGGCTTGCCGTTCAGCTGGTAGCGCCCGTTCGTCGGCGTGTCGAGCAGCCCGATGATCGAGAGCAGCGTCGACTTGCCGCAGCCCGACGGACCGGACATCGCGACATAGTCGCCGCGCATGATCGCCAGATGCACGCCGGAGAGCGCGTGCGTCTCGATCTCGTCCGTGTAGAAGACCTTGGTCAGTGCCTCGATCTGTATCAGTGCCTGTGCTGTTTCGTCCATAGTTGGCCTCGTGTTCCTTTCCTTCCTAAGTCGGTTGTTTACTCCAGCCGGATGCGGTCCACCTGGTCCCAACGGGACATGTCGGACAGGATGACGGTATCTCCCTCATTGAGCCCACTGAGCACCTGAATGGCATTGACCGAGGCCCGGCCCACTTTTACGGGAACACGGTTGGCGGTCTTGCCATCGGGGCTCAGCTTGAACAAACTGATGGTTGAGTCTTCATTGCCAAAGGCGGGCCGGCCGACATACAGCACATCCGACAGCCGCTGCAGGTCGATCTGT
Source organism: Acidobacteriaceae bacterium (assembly GCA_035938355.1). Taxonomy (GTDB): domain Bacteria; phylum Acidobacteriota; class Terriglobia; order Terriglobales; family Acidobacteriaceae; genus KBS-83. The sequence goes on along the minus strand of DASZGZ010000055.1, from coordinate 308 downwards.
CCATCCACGCTCAGGTCCGGCCGCTCGCCGGGAACAAACCCATCGAGCGTCACGTCTACAGTGACCGTGCCATTGTGCACACCCAGATCGATACGCGTCACGTGGCCATCCACGATGCCATTGTGGGTATCGATCGCGGCCGGCTGATTGAGCTGGATATCCTTGGCCTGCGTTTCCGGAATGTTCAATGCTGCCTTCAACTTAACGGGCTGAACTACCTTCGCGAGCATGGTCCCTGGAGTGACCTCTTGGCCCACGCCGACGGGCAGCGCGGTTGTGCCAATGTCATTCAGCACGCCGTCGATGCC
>DASZGZ010000054.1:0-17515 GCA_035938355.1 Acidobacteriaceae bacterium | reverse complement strand
GTGCCCAGCCACACCAGATGCGACTGGAGGCGGGTCAGCTCGTTGAGCAGCACACGCAGATACTGTGCGCGCGGCGGCATCTCGAGTTGCAGCAGCTTTTCAACCGCCAGAACGTAGCAGAGGTTGTTCGACATCGGACTGAGGTAGTCGATGCGATCGGTCATCGGCACAACCTGCTGATAGAACTTTGCCTCGCAGGTCTTCTCGATGCCGGTGTGGAGAAAGCCGATGTCGGGCACTACGCGGAGTACGGTCTCGCCATCGATCTCAAGCACCAGTCGCAGCACGCCATGCGTGGATGGGTGCTGCGGGCCCATGTTCAGGATCATGGTACGGTCACGCGCACCTTCTACGAGGCGCGGCTCAAGCAGCGGCGCGATAGCGAAGTCCGCCGCGTACGGCATCACCGGCGTGGGCTTGTCGGGATACGGAGCCTCAACGCCGCCTTCGGTGATGGCGGAATCAGCGATCGGGGGTTCGGGTGTTGTTGCCATCAGCGGTAGCCCTCCACCGGATAATCCTTGCGCAGGGGATGGCCTTCCCATTCATCCGGCAGCATGATGCGGCGCAGGTTGGGATGGCCGCCGAATCGGATACCGAAGAGGTCGAAGACCTCGCGCTCATAGAAGTCAGCCGACGGCCAGACGGGGGTGATGCTGTCGACCTCCGCATCGAGACTTTCCACGGGAACGGCTAAGCGCACCCGCGCCTTCAGACCGTGCGAGACGATGTGATAGATGACCTGGAAGCGCGGCTCCCCAGGGTGATAGTCCACACAGGTCACATCTTCGAGGAAGTTGTAGCCGGACTTCTGTACCAGCGCTGCTGCAGCACGAATGTGCTCGCGCGCGATCTTGAGAGTGAGTTCGCCGCGGTCGAACTTGGCATCGAGCAGAGCGTCGGGCAGTGACTTCCCGATGGCTCCAATCGCAGGGTTCGCGCCGTGTTCGGCGAGGACCGCGGCTTTGTCATACGCATCCTGCATGAGCTAGAGATCCCCCCGATCAGCGGCCCAGTCGAGTACACCCTTTTTCAGGATGTAGAAAAAGCCCACGAACACGAAGCCGAGGTAAACCACCATCTCCCAAAAACCGAAGTAGCGCGAGCCTGTGATGTCCTTGAGGTGGGTATAGATCACCGCCCAGGGCAGGAGGAAGACGACCTCCACATCAAACAGGATAAAGAGCATCGCCACCAGGTAGAAGCGGACCGAAAACCGGCCACGTGCGTCGCCTTCAGCGACGATCCCGCACTCATAGGTCTCCAGCTTGGCGATGGTGCGGCGATGCTTGCCGATGAGGAAGGAACCGGCGACCATGCCTGTTCCCAACCCGACCGCCACCAGGATCTGCAGGAGGAGGGGAAGGTAATTCCAGAAGTAATGTGGTGTCTGCATGCGGTCCTTACTCGGGGAGGCCGTATCCTGCACCGCGCGGCGTCTGCTTCGAGATTAGGGTGACGTTGCAACTCAGTCAAGCAAGCGCGGTTAAGTGACCTATTTCCAGTGAAAGCGATCTTCCGAGATGCCGACCTGCGGATCTTGGGAATTGCAGATATTCCCGATTCGGCATGGCCCTTCCCGTAACGGAATTGGCGAAGAAAAAAGGAAGACAATTTCTTATCGTCACCCAGGGAGCTGCCGATATGGTGCAAAACGAAAGATTTCGCGGAGGCTCCTTATGGCCACACCTGCTCTTCCCAATCCCAAAGTATTGCCCATAGCCGGTCGCGCGGCGGGCGCCATCTATCCCCAACAACCAGCTGCGGTGCGTACGGAGGTGCATGCGCTCCCGACGGGCGTGGGGGCGCGTTCGGTGCGCCGGCGCACGACACCGGAGGCCGGGTTTGCCCTGGAAGTGCTGGGGCACGCGATTGAATATCTGGCAGACGAATACGTGCACGAGGGTGGGATGTTGTCATCCGTCGGGCGCTCTGATCCGCGCGTGGAAGCGCTGCGAGTGCTGATGGCCGCCAATCGCGAGGTCTACTTCGCCTGCCCGGTGATGCCTTCGCTCTACCATCGTGTAGTTAGCCGTCTCTTTGGCGGGTCGAAGGCCTGACGGCAGGCTCTTGCTGTGGAGGGCGGCTGATACTCTCGGGGCATGGAGATCGTCCTCAACGGAAAGCCGCGCGAGGTAGGCCTTGATCCGCAAGAGGCCACTGTGGACGGCCTGATCGCGGTGCTGGAGATCAAGGCAGACCGCATCGCCGTGGAACGGAACGGCGAGATCGTGCGCCGGAGCGAGTGGGCAGCCACTCGCGTCCTCGGCGGGGACCGGTTTGAGATCGTCCACTTCGTCGGCGGAGGAATGTGAGCAGGACGTACACGCGGCCGCGATGGCTGAAGATCGCACTTGCGCTGGCGGTCTTCGCGTCTCTTTTGCCCTTTGGTGTGCCGGGGCACGCTCAAATCAGCGCGCTCGATCATCCTGACCAGCCGACCTTCGTCGTCCCGGGAGTTAGCCCGCAGCAAGAACTGCGCATTCTGGTTTACGGAGACATGCGGTTCACGAACCCATCGAATACGCGGGCCACCAATCCCCGGGCGCGGAAGTGGCTGGCAGAAAAAGTCGGAACTGAGCACACGGACGCGATGCTGATTACCGGCGACATTCCCTTTCATGGAAGCGATCCGCGGGACTGGGCGGTTTTTGAACGCGAGGCATCTTCGTGGGCCCGAGGAACGCGGGTGTATCCGACGATCGGGAACCACGAGTTGCGCTCTGATCCGCGGCCGGGGCAGGTGAACTGGGCTGCCGCATTTCCGCATCTGATGGGCAACGGCTTCTACTCGGTGCTGCTGGGGAATGTGTTCATCGTGAATCTGAACTCGACCGAGCCGATGTGGCCGACGGGGCAGCAGTCAGACTGGCTGCGGGCGCAACTGGATCACATTCCGCAGCAGGCGGATTTCGTCATCCTGCAGATGCATGTCCCGCTGATCGCTGACACGCAGAGCGAGTTCATTGCCAACATTCCAGCGCCTGAGTCTGTAGCACTGCGACGCTATCTTGAGACGCGCGCGCAGACTTCACGACAGAAGTTCATCGCGGTATACGGGCACATCCACAACTACGAGCGTTTTGAATTCAATGGCATCACGCACATCATCAGCGGGGGCGGGGGAGCGGCGCCGTACCCGGTCTTTGTGCGCGGGCCGCAGGACAAGTACCGCGACCCCGGCTTCCCGGTGTTCAACTACGTCATCCTGACCATCCACGGGAAGACGGCCGACGGGACAATGTACAAGATTGCCGACCCGAAGGCGGCGCAGTACAGCGTGGTCGCGAAGGACCACTTTATCGAGACCGGGCAGTAGTTGCGCGGGGAGCGCCAGTTTGCGATGCTTGGTGCTATTATCGCCAGCATAACTTGTTAAAAAGCTTAACAATACCGACGTTATTTCATGTAAAAGCTGAGGTTTCCCGCTGCGTTTTGAACAAGCTACCAACTTCGCTCAGAACGAGGATTTTTCGTACCTCTCCGTGATACAACGTCTGCAGCGCGAGGGGCGCATCCAGTCCGCGGAAAGGGCCGTGCCCACCCACCGATGTTCCTAGATCGATAGCGAATTTTCTTTCTGCCTGATGGGCGCGGACTCCGGGCATGCGTGAAAGGAGATTCGTATGTCTAACGCGATTCCGCTGCCGCCTCGTCCTGACCTCGACCACTACAAAAAGCTAGCCAAGGAGTTGCTGCGCGCATCTGCGGCGCCAGCTGCGGAGGACGCTGTTTCGGATGCGGTGCGGGCGTGGACGCTGCGCTGGCTGAAAGCGAATGCCCGTCTGTGCGGTTACTGGCGAGATGACGATGGCGTCGCAGGCGTCCTGGCGCACCAGGCGGACGCTATCACGAGCCGCTGGCTTGCGCTGCGGAAGAAGCGAGGGGCGGAGCTGCTGTTGCTCGCCGACGCACACTTCTTTTTGGCGCGCGAACACGGATTTCCGAGCTGGCCGAAGTTTGCCGAGCATGTGCGCGCGCTTGAGAGTGCCAAATCTTCAGTTACGAATTTTGAAGCTGCGGCGGAGGCGATTGTCGCGGGAGACGAACGAACGCTGGGGGCGCTGTTGCTGCAGGACCCATCGCTGGTGAAGGCTCGCTCGCTGCGAGAGCATCGGTCGATGTTGCTGCATTACTGCTCGGCGAATGGGGTGGAGGATTACCGGCAGAGGACTCCGTCGAACATTGTGGCGGTGGCGCGGATGTTGCTGGATGCCGGCGCGGAGGTGAATGCGGAGTCGGATGCGTACGGTGGACGATCGACCACGCTGATGCTGACGGCAACGAGTTTTCATCCGGAGCGGGCTGGAGTGCAGCGGGCGCTGATGGAGCTGCTGCTGGATTATGGCGCCACGATTGACGTAGGAAAGAGCAGCGATGTGGTCGTGTGCCTGCGCAACGGGCGGGGACAAGCGGCGGAGTTCCTGGCGAGCAGAGGCGCGCGGCTGGATCTGGAAGGGGCGGCAGGTGTGGGCGCGGTCGATCGCGTCAGGGAGTTGATCACGGAGGATGGCGAACTGCGGCCGCCGGCTACGGCGCAGCAACTTGCGGATGGGTTTGGTTGGGCCTGCGAATTCGGACGCGTGGCGGTGGTGGAGTTTTTGCTAGCGCATGGTGTGCGCGCAGATGCAACGTCGCGCACAGATAGCGTGACACCGTTGCACTGGGCCGCTCTCTGTGGACAGCCTGAGATTGTGGGGATGCTGCTGGCGCGCGGCGCGGATGTGAATGCGCAGGAGACACGCTATGGCGGAACACCCGTTAGTTGGGCGGTCTATGGATTCGGCCATCACGACGGGTCGCAACAGGAGACGCGCTTTTACGAGGTCGTGGATCTGCTGGTGGCGGCCGGCGCGGAGATTGGTTCCCTCGTGTCGGCGGATAAGCGCATGATGGCGGCCTTGCTGGGAGAGTCGGCGCGATGACGGAGCCGCGCCGCAGATCAGGATTTGTCTTTTTGCGATTGCTGTCTTTCGGTCTCGAGGGAACGAAGAGCGATGGATGGCCCGTTCCGCTCGGTGGTGAATTCTTTTCGGCACTTCGGGCAGCGCATTTTTGAAAAGCCGGTGAGTTCCTGATCCTCGATGGGAATGACGTAACTGCATTCGGGGCAGGGATGGGAGAAGTCGAAGTTGTAGCCGTGGCGGGGCCTTTGTCGCATGCGCAGGCTCATGACCTCAAAGTACTCCATTGCCGGGGCGGTTGGCCGCGGACGAGTGAGGGAGCTCGGAGTCGGAGTTATGCCACGCGTCGCTTCGCCGGGCCAGCGCGAAGAAGCCGACGAAGAGCGCAATGGCGGGAATGGCAAGTACGGGGATGGCTCGGCGGAGACCGGAGCGTATCTGTGGAGCAGAGCCGGCGGTGGTGTCGCGGCACATGCTGCAGCCTTGCGCGTGAGCGGCGAGCATGCAGGCGAAGAACAGGGTCCCGAGACAAAGGCGTCTGATGTGTTTGCGCGAGAGGCCGATGCGACGCATGCGCGCCCACCTACTGGAAGAAGACAAGCAGCCCGAAGAGGAAGATCCAGAAGATGCCCATAGAGTGCCAGTACCAGGCGGTGCAGTCGACGAAGATCTGGCGCAGCTCCATGCGGTGGAGCATGGTAAGGGCGGCGAGCGCGGCGACCAGCGCGAGGATGCCGAGCACCAAGTGGGCGCCATGCGCACCGGTGATGAGGTAGAAGAAGTGGCTGCTCGGGTTCGAGGCGAAGAAGAAGCCCTGAGAGGCGAGGTCATTCCAGGCCATCCACTGACCTACGAGGAAGACAACGCCAAGAGCGATGGTAGCGGCGAGCCAGGGAGCGGCGCGGCGCGCGGCCGGACGCCCCATGCCAAGCCACTCTTCCATCACATCGAGTTCGTGAAAGAGCTGGCGGCGTGCCATCTCCATGGTGAGAGAGGAGAGGAGGAGGATGGCGGTGTTGAGGTAGAGGATGGGCGGGATGGTGAGCGGATGCCAGTCGAGGATGTAGGCGCCGTGACCGTCGAAGTGTCCGGAGGACTGGCGGAAGAAAAAGGCGGTGACGAGCGCCATGAAGAACATGAGGTCGCCGGCGAGAGCGGAGAAGATGCCCATGCGATAGCGCGTAAGTAGGGCGCGCGGGCCGCGGCCGTGGCGATGGTGATCCCAGTTTTCGTCGCCGCCGCCACCGCCCGTAGGGCGGCGATCTACGGGTGGCCGACCGCCAAATCCCGGATCTTTTCTTTCGCGATCGACGTCAACAACCGACCGAGGAGTAAAGGTGGCGGGCATAGGAGGGCTCCGTTGCGCTAACAGCATACTTTACTCCTGTTGGGATGCTCTCTCCCACTGTGGAATGAAGTCTGCTTCAGGCGGCCCAGAGCGGTACTCGTAGGGGCCGCGCTCGACGCGTACGGGCAGGAGGCCGGGCTGCCATTCGAGCGTGGTGGCTTGCCAGGGATTGTCGCCGGCGGGCATGCCGCGCCGCGCGCTCCAGAAGATGTTGATGAGGAAAAGAATTTGCGCGGCCCCGAGGACGAAGGCTGCCCAGGTGACGCCGCGCTCCATGGGGAGGAGCGATGCGAGCGAGGAGGTGCTGCCGGTGACCTGGGCATAGTGGCGGGGCCGGCCGGCCAGGCCCTCCATATGCATGGGAAAGAAAGTGCCATATGCACCGATGAGCGAGAGCCAGAAATGCCAGCGGCCGAGGCGCTCGCTCATAAGGCGGCCGGTCATGAGCGGGAACCAGTAGTAGATGCCGGCAAAGATGGAAAACGCCCCGGCCATCGCCATGATGAGGTGGAAGTGCGCTACGACAAAGAAGGTGTTGTGGAGGTACTGGTCCAGCGCGGGCAGGGCGAGGATGGGGCCGGTGACGCCGCCGGCAATGAAGAGTGAGAGGAAGCCGAGTGCGAAGAGCATGGGGGTGGTGCGGCGCAGGCCGCCTCCCCAGAGGGTTCCAAGCCAACTAAAGACTTCGGCCGTGGAGGGAATGGCGATGGCCATGGTGGTGAGCGCGAAGGCGCTGCCGGTGTAGGGATTCATGCCGCTGACGAACATGTGATGGCCCCAGACGACGAAGCCAAGCAGCCCGATCAGCACGGTAGCGGCGGCCATCATGCGATAGCCGACGATGGGTCGGCGGCTGAAGTTGGCGATGAGGCCCGAGACGAGTCCCATACCGGGGAGGATGGCGATGTAGACCTCGGGATGGCCGAAGAACCAGAAGAGGTGCAGCCAGAGCAACGGTGAGCCGTCAGCGTGTCCGACCACCTGGCCGCTGATCCAGTCGCCCTGCGGTATGAAGAACGCCGTGCCGAGATGGCGGTCGCAGAAGAGAAGCACCAGCGCGGCGAAGAGCACGGTGAAGGCGAGCAGGATGAGGACGGAGCTGACGAACCACGACCAGACGGTGAGCGGCATGCGGCCGAGCGTCATACCGTGGGCCCGCTCGGTGAGGATGGTGACGAGTACGTTGACTGCGCTGAACCAGGAGCCAATGCAGAAGAGGCCGATGCTGATAAGCCAGCAGTCCATGCCGCCGCCCTGGCCGGGACCTGCAGAGGGGACGGCGCTGTAGGGCGGGTAACTGGTCCAGCCGGAGATGGGGCCGCCAGCGGGGAGCAGGAAGGCCGAGAGCAGAACGGCGAGGGCGAGGGCGACGATCCAGAAACCGAGGGCGTTGAGCCAAGGCAGCGCCATCCCGCGCGCGCCGATCTGCGCAGGAAGAACGAGATTGGCGAAGCCACTTTGCGGCGCCGTGGTCAGCACGAAGAAGACCATCAGGGTGCCGTGCATGGTAACCAGCGAGAGATATTCCTCGGGCAGCATCGGGCCGTGGAAGGGCCAGTGAATCCCGGGCCATGCGAGCTGAGTGCGCATGGCGAGCGAGAGCAGCGTGCCGGCGGCGACGGCGATGAGCGAGAGCAGGAGATAGTGGATGCCGAGGGCGCGGTCGTCTGTGGTGAAGATGCGCTGCAGAAGCGATGGACGAGTGCGGCCGGCGGCCCGGAGGTCTTTCATTGCACTTTCATTGTGCAGCCCGCTTCGCACGGGAGGCGAGCCATGCATCATAAGCGGATTGCGAAAGGACTCGCATGCGGGCCTGCATGCGTACGTGGCCCGATCCGCAGACCTGCGAGCAGAGGATGGGATAGATGCCTTCTCGAATAGGTGTGAAGTGGACGTGCAGCGTGGCGCCGGGCACGGCGTTTTGTTTCAAGCGCATTTCGGGTACGAAGAAGCCGTGGATGACGTCGAGCGAGCGCAGTTGCAGATCGACCTCGCGATTGAGGGGCAGGACCAGCTCGCTCGCGACGATGTCATCGTTGCCGCGCTGGTCGGCAGGGTCAAGGCCGATGGGGTTGCCGAGCGCTGCGTTCACGAGCTGCGGCTGGCCTGTTCCGTAGGCGGCATCGGGACCGGGATAGTGGAAGTACCACTGGAACTGCTGCGCAACCACTTCGACATGCAGGGCAGCGGGGGCCGCGCCTTCAAAGCGCTCGCGGGCCCACAGGTGCTCCGCGGTGACGGCCATCACGATGTAGAGGACGACGAGAAGACCGAGAGGAACGAGTTCGACGCGCCAGGTGGAGGGGGCAGTCGGCTCGCGGCGCGGACGTAGAAGGAGCCAGACGAGAAGAATGTTCGCGAGCAGGAAGCAGGCCGTCATCGCTGCGACATCCCAGCGCATCAACCGATCGATGGCAACACCGTGGGCGGCGGCGTTGGGCGGCATCCACCAGTCGCGCAGCGGGAATGCGAAGTCAACAGCGCCGCGCAGCATTGTGGTCAGCTTTCCCGGTGCTCAGTGGTCGCACCGCGCGCGCTGTCGCTCGCTTCGCGCACCATGTCGACGAAGTAACGATGGACGCGGCGGTCGGTGGAAAGCTCAGGGTGGAAAGTGGCGGCGAGCAGATGGCCCTGACGCACGAGGACAGGGAAGCCATCGCGCTCGGCGAGAACGGAGACATCCTTGCTGACCTCCTGGATGCGCGGCGCGCGGATGTAGACGGTTTCGAGCGGGCCGGCGTCGAAGTTCGGGCCGAGCTTCGTGGCGGTCTCTTCGATAGAGCTGTCGATCTGCCGGCCGTAGGCGTTGCGTTCGACGGTCGCGTCGAGCACACCGAGGCTGTCCTGCGGCGGATGCAGGACCTTCGTGGCCAGCAGAATGCAACCGGCACAGGTACCAAAGGTAGGCGTAGCGGCCGCGAAGGTGCGCAGGGATTCTAGAAAGCCGTCGCGCTCGAGGAACTTGAGAAAAGTGGTGGATTCGCCGCCGGGGATGATCAGGCCGTTCAGCTCGGCGAGTTGCTCCGGCTTGCGGATGAGCACAGGCTCTGCGCCCACATCCTCGAGCGCCGCGGCGTGCGCCGCGTAATCGCCTTGAATGGCGAGCACGCCGATGCGCGGCTTTGCTGTAGCGTCAGAGGTCTTTTGTTTTGGCAAATTCGCGGTCTTTCCCTTAGCCCTCGAAGCAAGGAACCACGCTGGAGTTGTCCTACCAGCCGCGCGTCTGGAGAAGCTGGCTTTCCTCGAGACCAGCCACAGCAAGACCCTTCATTGTGCCGGTGACCTGCTCGCTGGCTTCTGCGAGAGTCTTCGGATCGTTGTAGTGCGTGGTGGCGATGACGATGGCCTTGGCCCGGGACTCGGCCTCGGCGCGCTCTTCTGGATTGTTCACCTTACCCTTTGCGTCTAACTCGACATCGAGGGGCGTCGCGCGCTCCTTCATGAATATTCCCGAGCCGACGAAGACAGACTCGGCGCCAAGCTGCATCATGAGAGCGGCGTCAGCCGGGGTGGCGATGCCACCGGCAGAGAAATTGGGAACGGGGAGCTTGCCGGCTTTCGCAACCATGCGGACCAGTTCATAGGGAGCGCGATGCTCCTTGGCTGCGACGTAGAGCTCCTGCTCGCTAAGCACGGTGAGCGCCTTCATCTCCAGCACGATCTGGCGCATGTGCTTGACCGCATGGACTACGTCGCCGGTGCCGGCCTCGCCCTTGGTGCGGATCATGGCAGCGCCCTCGGCGATGCGGCGCAGGGCTTCACCCAGGTCGCGAGCGCCGCAAACGAAGGGCGTCTTGAAGGCGTGCTTGTCGATATGGTGGGCTTCGTCGGCAGGCGTGAGGACTTCGGACTCATCGATGAAATCGACGCCGAGCTCCTGCAGTATCTGCGCTTCAGCGAAGTGCCCGATGCGGGCCTTGGCCATCACGGGAATGGAGACTGCGGCGATGATCTCCTTGATGAGCCTCGGATTGGCCATGCGTGCGACGCCGCCTTCAGCACGAATCATTGCAGGTACGCGCTCGAGTGCCATGACGGCGACAGCGCCGGCCTGCTCGGCAATCTTTGCCTGCTCGACGTTCATCACGTCCATGATGACGCCGCCCTTCAGCATCTCGGCGAGGCCCACTTTCAGGCGGAGGCCGTGGTCGTTGCCCTTGTGGCCATTGTGGGAGGATCCGTGCTCTTTCATCGTCGTAACCCCTTACCGGCGCAGGTCGCTGCTGCTGCCAATACTTCAGTTTAGCAGTTGAGTCGGACCGGAGATTCGGTCTTTAAAGCGGCCCTGTGGGTTGTCCGGAGGTCGAGCCATAACGGCCGGACTGGTGCACTTGGGACAGCTGGGCTGATCCTACGGAGTTTCGTCGTCGACTGGAATCTGTCCAGGGATGGGTTGATTGAGCAGCGCTTCGGCCGCGGCAAGATCTTCCTCGCGCACCTGAAGCCGAATGCCACCAATCAGGTTGGACCAGAACCATTGCGTGCGGACGGTGTTTTCGTCTCGCAAATAGCAGGGGATGCCGGCAGACTCGAGCACGCCCATTGCAAGCTGAGCCTCCGTGAGATCACGGTATTGCTGAACAGTTACCACGGGAAGCATTTCGGCTTCAGGGGCGGGATCAGGGATCACTGGCGGCTCGAGTCCGCGGCGCGCGAACTCAGCGCGCAGTGCATTCTGCGCGACCTCGGTGAGCGAGTCGTAAGTCAGAGCCAGATCGAGCAATTCGCCGTCACTGGCCGAGCGATAGGTTTCGAGTAGTTCACTTTCCCGGGGTAGGTCCATTGGAACTTCTATCCTGTGCTCGCTGCGCGTGCTTTGTCGAGCACAGCGCGAGCTAGCGGTGTTGTCATTTTGCGTTATGACGGCGCAGTAGCTCTGGTGGGACCTCAACGAAGATGCCGGTGCCGGAGGCGAGCACGGTGCCGCAGGCATCTCGAATCTCGGCGCTGCATCGGTGCTTTCGGCCGCTGGCACTGCCGGTGTCGCTCTCTGACCAGCCTTCAAGGAGCAGGTCGGCTTCGAGCGGAACGGGGCGGAGGTAGTCGATGGAGATATGGCGAGTCATGGCGACAACGTTGCGGTGACGATTGGCCTTGCTCATGGCTTCGTCAAGCAGCGTGGCTATGATGCCGCCATGCGCGTGGCCGGGCGGACCCTGGAACTGCGCGGCGAGACGGAAGCGGCACAGGACGCGCTGCTCTTCAGCGACGAAGAACTTCAGGTGAAGGCCAGCGTGATTGTCGTCGCCGCAACCGAAACAGCCGTTGAGCGTGCCGTGCGCGAGGGGAAGTTCCTTGCTCATGCTGCGCTATACTCGCATCCAGATATGGCGGTAGAAAAGACGTTCTTCCTCGAGACCTTCGGCTGCCAGATGAATGTCCATGACTCAGAGAAGGTCATCGGGACGTTGCAGCAGCAGGGTTACTCGCAAGTAGACACGGAAGAGGCTGCCGACCTCATTCTCTACAACACCTGTTCGATCCGCGACAAGGCGGAGCAGAAGGTCTTCAACCGGCTGAATGATACGAAGAAGCTCCTGAAGCAGGGGAAGCGGTTCGGGGTGCTGGGCTGCGTGGCGCAGCAGGAAGGCGAAGCGATCTTCGAGAGGGCGCCTTATGTCTCCCTGGTGTCAGGGTCGGCGTCCTATCGCAAGCTGCCGGAGATGCTGGCGCGCCTGGAGGCGGGTGAGCGGCGCATTGCCGGCCTCGATGACCGGCAGACCGACGAGACCTTCGAAACGGAGTTTACGGCGCGGTCGAATCCGTATCGCGGCTACATAACGATCATTGAGGGCTGCGACAAGTTCTGCGCCTACTGTGTGGTGCCGTATACGCGCGGCAAGGAGCGCAGCCGGACTTCGACCTCCGTTCTGGCCGAGGCGCGGCGAATGGCGGAGAGCGGCTATTCCGAGGTGCAACTGCTTGGCCAAAACGTGAACAGCTATCGCGATCCGGAAGGGAAGCGCAGCTTTGCGGAATTGCTGGCGGCGGTAGCCGAGATTCCGGGGATTCGCCGCGTGCGCTTCACCACCTCGCATCCGCGAGACTTTACGCAGGACATCGTGGAGGCTATCGACTCGGTGCCGGCGCTCTGCAACCATGTGCACCTGCCGGTACAAAGTGGATCGACCACGACGCTGAAGCGGATGCAACGCGAGTACACGCGCGAGCAATACCTGGAGCGCATCGGCTGGATCAAGGGATCGCGGCGACCCATCAGCGTGACGACGGACATTATTGTGGGCTTCCCGGGCGAAACGGTGGCGGAGTTCGAGGAGACGCTGAGCCTGCTGGAGTCGGTGCAGTACGATGCGGTCTTCGCGTTCAAGTATTCGCCACGTCCGAACACGCCCGCGCTGGTGATGATCGATGCGATTCCGGACGACGAAAAGGGGAAGCGGCTCCAGGTTCTGCTGGATCGCCAACGGGAATGGCAAAGGGCTAACTATACCAAGCGTATCGGGCAGGTTGTCGAAGTAGCGGTTGAAGGGCATAACACGCAGCGCGGACAGGTGAACGGCCGCACTTCGGAGAACATCACTTTGAACTTTGTCCCGAGCGGGCCGATCCTTCCTGCGCCCGGGAGCTTCGCCCTGGTGGAGGTCACGCAGAGCTTTCCCAACAGCCTGGTTGGACGCGCCGTCTAATATCAAAGCAGGAGGAAGAGCGATGGACATCGAAATGAAGATCCGCGGTCTGGTCATGGATCCGAGTACGCATGCGCCCATCGTCATCCTGAAAGACCTGGAGAGCGACACCGTGCTGCCGATCTGGGTCGGGCTGTATGAGGCGAATGCGATCGCCCTCGAGATCGAGAAGGCAACGACGCCACGGCCGCAGACGCACGACCTGCTGAGGAACCTAGTGACGGGGCTGAATGCGGTCGTGGATCGCGTGGTCGTGACCGAACTGCGCAACGATACCTTCTATGCCGTGGTGTGGATGCGCCAGGATGGGGAGAGTGTAACCATCGACGCGCGACCGTCCGATGCAATCGCGCTGGCGCTGCGCTGCGACTGCCCCATCTATGTGAGTGAAGAGGTGCTGCGCATCGCCAAGCTTGCCCCTGGGGCGAGCGATACGTCTCCGGAAGAGTTGCGGCGCTGGCTCGAAGGGCTCAACGACGAGGACCTTGGCCGTTACAAGATGTAGGCTGTTGCAGCATGCGAGTGCTTACGCATATCTGTTAAAGAAGTGACCTAAAGCAAGGAAGCGGAGCTATTCCTAACCGGAAAGCTGCGGCAGCATCTCTTCTTCCACCTCCAGAGACAGGGGAAATGCACTAGGCTACAGGAACGCCATGAGCCTCGGCCGCATCTCCAAGCTGTTCGCCGCGCAGAATGCCACCCAGGTGGTTTCGCTGCTGACGCAGCTTTTGCTGCCGCCGATATTCCTGCACAGCTACGGCGTGGGGCTGTATGGCGAATGGCTGGCGCTGAGCGCTGCCATCGGCTATTTGTCGACCGTCAATTACGGCATTCAGACCTACACCAATATGCAAATGACGATCCACTACAACCGTGGTGAGGTGGACGAGTGTGTGCATTTGCAATCGGGCGGGTTGTTTATTCTGCTGGTGATTTTCGTCGCGCTGGCGATTCTGCTGTGCTGTATTTTCTTCATTCCCATCGACGCCTGGCTGCATCTGCAACTGCCGCTGCGAGAAGCGCAGACGATTTTGTACCTGCTGAGCCTGCAGGTTCTTGTTGGGATGGTGTTCGGGTTCTTCAGCGGGAACTATATGGTGATTGGCAGTGCGCACCGTGGCACCAACTTCGCGAATTTGAATTTGCTGCTCGGCACACTGGTGTCCGCGGCGCTGGCGTTGGCGCGCTCGCGGCTGTTGTGGATTGCCGCGGCGCAGTTTGTCGTTGCGGTGTTGATGACGGGATATCTGTTTGTCGATTTCTCTCGATTGGCGCCCGCGCTGCGACCGACATTGCGACACTGGCGGAAGACGTCGCTGCGCGGGATTTTGAAGCCCAGCGGTCACTATGCGCTGCTGTACTCCTCAAACATCCTGGGATATCAACTACCCGTGATCGTCATTCAGCGCATCCTGGGGCCGATTGCCGTGGTGACATTTTCGGTGACGCGGACCATTTATTCGATGAGCCGGCGGCTGCCGTCGCTGGTGACAAATTCGATTGGCCCGGAGGTGACGATCACCTTCGGAGAACGCAACTGGAAGAAGATGAATCAGCTATATGAGCTATCAGAGCGCCTGGTGCTCCTGCTGATTGCGCCGGTTACCTTCGGCGCGATGCTGTTCACGCCACTGTTGCTGGTGGTGTGGCTACGCAAAGGTTGGCTCTACGATCCGTGGGTGTGCCTGCTGTTTGGCGTCACGATTGCGATTCAGAGTGTGAAGGAACACAAGTATCAGTTTCAATTCTCGACAAACCAGGTGCGTGAACTTGCTTACATGACTCCGATTGCGTATGGGTGCATGCTGCTGCTGTCCATTCCAGCGATGATGTGGTTGGGGTTGCCGGGCATGGTGGCAGTGTGGGCGATTGCCGAAGCCGCGCAGCTGCTCTATCTGCTCAAGCTCAATCGACAGCTGTTCGGAGCCGAAGCCAGGTTGAGCTTCCGGTTAGTCGGCGTCCTCATGTTGCTTCTTGCTGCCGAAGGGCTGGCGTGCATCTGGCCCGTCTTTCATATCGCCTCCATGAGCCTGCCCAAGCAGGCGCTCATCGCGGGCGCGGTCACGATCCTATCGCTTGCGATTTCTTATTGGATCTTCGGCGTGGATGAGATACGGACGATGCTGTGGCAACGCATCCGCAGCTCCAGACTTGTCGTGGGGAATGCGTCAGAATGACGCAGACCCCAGTTTCTTATCAAGGGAGCAGGCTTACGAGGCGGCAGCGGATTACTTTTCTGGTTGCGCTGATTCTGGTGGCGAGCCATTTTTCGCTGGCTTATATCTCAGAGGCTGCGCCATTTCTATCTCTGCGCGCCTTTGCAGCCGGAGTGGCGCCGCAGCCGTTTCAGGAGCGCGCGTTGACGGCGTGGATGCTGCGCAGTGCGAATCGATTCGACAGCCCGCAATTCGAGGCGGCGCTCCACCGTCTGCTGCCCGCCATGGGAGAAGCGTTCAACGAGACGACCCTGGTACTGCTGATCATCGCGTGGATATCGATGGCGGCATCGATTGTGATCACGCGGGAGACGCTTCTCAAACTTACGGGCGACGCACTGTTCAGCTCGTGGGCAGCTTTCCTTGTGCCTTACATGGCGTACTTCACTTACATCCTGAACTTCGGCCCGCACTTCCTGTTGCCGTATGATCAGCCCTCGCTATTTTTCTTTTGTGCCGGACTGTATCTGCTCGTGATACAACGCCCGCTGTTGCTGGTTCCGCTGATTGCCGTTGCCACGTTGAACCGGGAGACGAGTCTTTTTCTGATTGGCTTCTACCTGGTATTTGAGGTGTCTCGGCGTGGCGAGCAAAAGAGCCGCGCGGTGATGCTTGCATATGCGGCAGGAATGCTGGCCGTCTGGATTTCGATGCGTCTTGTTGTACTCCATCTCTATGGCCACAATCCTGTCGCCGCCGCGAGCCGCCTGGCGGACCTGAAATTGTGGCAGAATCTGAGCTTCATTGTGAAGCCGCAGCACTGGCCGGCGTTTGCCAGTGTCTTCGGATTTACGCTGCCGATCGTCGTTGTCTACCGAAGGTATCTCGAGCCCGACTTTTTAAGGCGCGGGCTGATCGTTGTTGCGATGTGGTTTGGACTGATGCTCTTCGTCGGGGTGCTCATCGAAATACGCATATTCGGTGAGCTGATTAGCTATATGAGCGTTGCACTGGGTGTGATCGTTCATCGCTTTCTGACGACGAGAAGCGACGCTCGAGTTTGTGCCTAGATGTTTAGGCCTCGGCGGATCGCGCTGCCGCGGCGACGGACTGCGGGGTGGAGAGGGAATCGAGCAGAGTGCTGATGGCAGCGTCGTAAAGCGGGGAGCTGTCATTGCGTCCGAGGGCAGCCGCGGTGCCGCGACCCGCGACGGCGAGCGCCCGGCGCAGATCTTCCTGCTGATAGACGGAGAGCAGGGCTTCCGCGAGCAGGTCAGAATTGCGTGGCGGGACGACGATGCCATCGCGTCCCGGTGTGAGCAGCTCCGACGAGCCGCAGTGCGAAGTGGCGACGCAGGCGACTTCATTGGCCATTGCTTCAAAAAGCGCCATGCCGAAGCCATCATCGACCGAGGGCAGCACGAAGGCATCGCACCGCTGATAGAAGTCGTTGATGTCCGGCACGTAGTGCACGATCTCGACATTGGAGAGGCGCGCAAGGCGTTGCGCGAGGGCAGGAAATTTCGCGAATCCCGCATCGGAGCGGATGAGCAGCCGCGCGTTGGGCAGTGCTAGACGCTCCCACGCGTCGAGCAGGTAGAGATAACCCTTGCGCACCGGATCGCCCCCGACGACGCCGACGGTGAATTGAGCATGACGTTCCGGGTGCGTTTTGGAGGGGAAGGCGCAGCGACCGAAGAGCGGCGCCTTGATGATTTTTGCGCGCAAAGCATCGGAAAAGGTGGCACGTGTGTATTCCGATGGGGTGAGGATGTGCTCTGCCTCTTCGTATTCGGCGAGCTGACGGTCGCGGAACCAGGTGGGCTGCGGGCGGTAGGGTATGCCGAGCTTTGCGGATTCCTCCGCGATGATGTTCTCCTGAAAGTCGACGTGCGGACAGGCGCGATCGAGGACGAAGCGCGCGCCGCGGCGTTTTGCTGCGCGTGCCGTAGCGAGGGAGGCTGTGGCCCACCCGATGAAGACATCGTCAGCAGACAGGCGAATGACCGTTGCGACGGAGTGGTCGTAGAGCCAGGAATCTGCGTGGAGCACATTGGGCGACGCAGGGATTTGCGCGAAGTGCATGGCGGTCTGGAGCGGAGAGGGAACCAGCGAGATGCGCACGGAAGGATCGAGGCGTCGGAAGTAGCGACGCGGTGCAGAGCTGTAAATGCGAACGCGCGAGCCATGCTTTACCAGAGCATTTGCCAGCAGGGCGGAGTGAAAAGGGCGCGTTGTGGAGATAGCTACCTGCATAGAGCACTTGTCCAGCGCACGGAAAGCAGTGACCTTCCTAGTCGCATTTCGTTTTCGGAAAAGGCCACATCGAGCATCGCTCCCGACACAGTAGCAGGACTGATGCTCTATCAGGCAGGGTAGCATGTCAGCAAAACCATCCGGGCTCGTGATGCGAGAGTAGGATGGGCAGCGGAATCCAATTGGAATGAGTGAGGAAGCATG